>DASQDS010000612.1:0-8349 GCA_035634075.1 Pilimelia sp.
CCGCCAGCCCCGGTCCGCCAGCTACCTGATGGCCGGCGGCACCGCGGCCGATCTCGCCGCCAGCTCGGCGCTGGCGGGCACCGCGTGGCTGGCGATCGCGGTGGCCGACCGGGCGCCTGGCCGGGCGAGCGCGCAGATCCGGCTGGCCGCGCCCGTGGACGAGGCGACCGCCCGGGAGGTCGGCGCGCCGTTGCTCGCGGTGGCGGACGAGCTGGGCTGGTCGGGGACCGAGTACACCAGCCGGCGCGTCGAGCGGCTCGGCGCGCTGGTCCTGGCGGAGCGCCGGCTGGGGACGCCGGACCCGCGGCTGGTCCAGGCGGCCCTGCTGGACGGGCTCCGGGCGGACGGCCTGCCGGCGCTGGACTGGAGCGCGGGCGCGACGCAGCTGCGGCAGCGGCTGGCGTTCTGCCGGCACGTCCTCGGCGAGCCGTGGCCCGACGTCAGCGACGAGGCGCTGCTCGCCCGGGCGCCGGACTGGCTGGGGCCGGAGCTGGCCCGCGCCCGGCGCCGCGACGACCTGCGCCGCACCGACGTGGCGGCGGCCCTGCGCCGGCTCCTGCCGTGGCCGCAGGCCGCCCGGCTCGACCAGGTCGCGCCCCCGCACCTCGACGCGCCGGGCCGGTCCCGCGTCCGGGTGGACTCCGCCGACCCCGCCGCGCCGACGCTCGCCCTCCCGGGGCAGGAGGCGTTCGGCTGGCCGGCCACTCCGCGGGTCGCCGACGGCCGGGTGCCGGTCGTGCTGCACCTGCTCTCACCGGCCAGCCGGCCGGTCGCGGTGACCGCCGACCTGGCGTCCTTCTGGCGTACCGGCTATCCCCGGGTGCGGGCCGAACTGCGCGGCCGCTACCCCCGCCACGCCTGGCCGGCGGACCCGACCCTCGCTCCCCCGCCCCGCCGCTGAGCCGCAAGCGCCTATTGAGCTGAGAGCACCGACGACTCACCGCGTCCAGGTCGGCCGGGGTGTCCGGCCCGGATGCGTCACCGCGAGGAAACGCAGGGTATTGACGGCGGCCGGGGCAGCGTCGAGGGTGGAGCGATGAGACGGCAGCCCGGGCAGCCGGCCGGCGATCGGAGGCGCACCATGCGGATCACCGGACGCGTCGTTGCCGCGCTCGTCTCGATCGGTGTCGTGCTGGCCGGCGCGCCTGCCGGCGCCGGGGGCGTGGTCGCGCAGCGCGCCACCGGGGCGACGCCGGCCGCCGCGCCCTGGTTGGCGGGCGTCGACCTGGAGCGGTCGACCGTCCTGGACCTGCAGCGGGCGATGGACGGACGGCGGTTGACCGCCGCCCAGCTGACAGCGTTCTACCTGACCCGCATCAAGCGCCTCAACCCCGCGCTGCACGCGGTCATCGAGACCAATCCGGACGCGCCGCGCGCCGCCGCCGCCAGCGACAGCCACCGGCGCCGGCACGGCGCCCGGAGCCCGCTCGAGGGCATCCCCGTGCTGCTGAAGGACAACATCGACACCGCCGACCGGCAGCACACGACCGCCGGGTCGTACGCGCTGCTCGCCTCCCGGCCGGCCCGCGACGCCCACCTGGCCGCGCGGCTGCGCGCGGCGGGCGCGGTCCTGCTGGGCAAGGCGAACCTCTCGGAGTGGGCCAACTTCCGGTCCAGCGACTCGTCCAGCGGCTGGAGCGCCCGCGGCGGCCAGGGCAACAACCCCTACGCGCTGGACCGCAACCCGTGCGGCTCGAGCAGCGGGTCGGCGCAGGCCGCCGCGGCCCACCTCGCCGCCGTCACGGTCGGCACGGAGACCGACGGCTCCATCGTGTGCCCGGCGGGCGCCCAGGGGGTAGTCGGCATCAAGCCGTCGTTGGGCCTGGTCAGCAGGGCGGGCGTGGTGCCCATCTCCGCGCAGCAGGACACGGCCGGCCCGATCACCCGGTCGGTGACCGACGCCGCCGCCGTGCTGTCGGTGCTCCAGGGGGTGGACGCCCGGGACCCGGCCACCGCCGCCGCCGGCCCGTACGCCCGCCGGAACTACCTGGCGGCGCTCGACGCGCGGGCGCTGCGCGGCAAGCGGATCGGCGTCTGGCGGGTCACCGGCGGCAACGCCGCGGACGACGCCGCCGTACGCCGGGTCGTCGACGACGCGGTCCGCCGGCTGCGCACGGCGGGCGCGACGGTGGTGGACGGCCTGACGCTGCCGGACCTGGACGTGGTGAACGAGAACGAGTTCCCGGCGCTGCTGGTGGAGTTCAAGCACGACATCAACGCGTACCTGGCCGGGCGGCCCGGCCCGCACCCCGGCAGCCTGGCCGGGCTGATCGAATTCAACCGCCGCTTCGCCGCCCTCGAGATGCGCTACTTCGGGCAGGACATCTTCGAGGCCGCCCAGCGCACGTCGGGCGACCTCACGGACCCGACGTACCGCCGGCAGCGGGCGGCCGCCACCGGGTCGGCGCAGGCGGCGATCGACACCACGATGGCCCGGCACCGCCTGGACGCCATCATGGCGCCGACGAACGGGCCGGCGTGGGTGACCGACCTCGAGGACGGTGCGGATCTCAGCGGATTCATCGGCTCGTCCGGGCCGGCGGCGGTGGCCGGCTACCCCAACGTCACCGTGCCGGCCGGGTTCGCCGCCGGGGTGCTGCCGCTGGGCGTCTCGTTCTTCGGCGGCCGGTGGGACGAGCCGACGCTGGTCGGCCTCGCGTACGCGTTCGAACGCGCCACCGCGGCCCGCCGCCCCCCGACCTACCTGCCGCGAGTGCCCGGCGGGGCATGACCGTGCCTCAGCCGGGGGCGCCGCCCGGCGTACGCGCGGGTCCTGGGTGTGGTCGTGGCGTTCCTGGCTGTCGCGGGCGGCACGGCCGCGACCATGGGCGTCCTCGCGTGGCTTGCCGCCCGCGTGCGGCGCCGCGGGATCGGCGGCGAACTCATGGGTCCGTTCGACGAGATCTGGCATCCGGCCGCCCATCGGTACCGCGCCGAGATCCGGACCTTCCAGGAGCGGATGGCGCCGATGCCGCCGATGCCGGCACCGGACGATCGGTGGCGGCGACCGGCGCCTTGTACGCAACGACCCCCAACAGCGGGATGAGCGACGCCAGCGTCCAGCTCAGGCCGATCGCCTCCGCCAGCCAGCCGATCGCCACCGGGGCCAGCAGGATGCCGGCGTACGTCATCGTGGTCAGCCGGGCGACCAGGTCCGCCGCGCCCGCGCCGTCGGCGCCGAGGTGTCCCACCACGCTGAAGATGACCGGCAGCGGCGTGGCCAGGCCCAGCCCGAGGACGGCGAACCCCACGACGGTGAGCGCGGGCGACCGGCCGAGCACCACGACGGCGAGGCCGGCGGCGGCGGTCACCGCACCCACCCGGACCAGCAGCGGGGCCGGGTAGCGGGCGACCAGGCGGTCGCCCACGAGCCGGCCGGCTGTCTCGCAGGCGGTGAAGGCGATGTAGCCGAGCGACGCCACGCCCAGCGACGCGCCGAGGTTCTCGTGCAGGTAGACCCCGCTCCAGTTGGCCACGGCGGCCTCGCACGTCAGCACCGCGGCGCCCATCGCGCCGAGGACCAGCAGCCGGCGCGTCCAGCCCGACCGCCACCGCCGGACACCGCCGGCGGTCCGGGCGTCACCCGCGGTCCGGGCGTCACCCGCGGTCCGGGCGGCGTCGGTGGCCGGGCCGGCGCGCCGGTCCGCGGCCGAGGGCAGTAGCCACCGGCCGACCAGTAGGGCCACCGCGACCAGCGCCACGACCAGCAGCAGGTAGTGGCGCCCCCGGGACACCTCCGCCTGGGCGGCGGCCCCGCCGGCGAGCGAGCCCAGCACGGCGCCGATGCTCCAGGCGGCGTGGCACCCGTTCATGATCGGGCGGCCCAGCGCCCGTTCGACCGCGACAGCGTGCGCGTTCATCGTGACGTCGAGCATGCCGTGGACGGCGCCGAAGATCAGCATGACCAGACCCAGCAGGATCGGGTCCCCGGCCAGGCCCACCGCGAGCAGCGCCGCCGGCAGCAGGACCATCGTCGTACGCACGATCCAGGCGCTGCCCAGCCGGGCGGCCAGCCCGCCGGTGACCTGCATGGCGACGAGCGCGGTGACCCCGAACAGCGCGCTCAGGACGCCGAGCTGCCCCGCGGTCAGCTCGTGGTCCAGTTTCAGCGACGGCGTGCGGACGGCCAGGCTGGCGATGATGGCGCCGTTGGCGGCGAACACCGCCGTGACGGCCCACCGGGCCCGCGCGGGCCGCCACCGCCCTCCCGTCGCCGCCACAGTGCCGGCCGATTCTGAAACCGGCATCGCGCCTCCTCCCGGTCGGCGCCCCGATCGGGCGCGTCGGGTGGACGACGAACGGCGCCGCCGGAAATCGACGCCCGACGCGCAACGCCTTCCGTACGCCGGACGTCGAGGTCGCGGGCCGGGGGCCGCAAGCGGGTCGCGGGCGTGTCGGTGGCGGCTCGTAGGATGGCCCGATGGATTCCGCCACCGGGCTCGGCACGGCCAGCGCGACGGAGGTGCTCAACCGCGTCTTCGGCTATCCGCGGTTCCGCGGCCCGCAGGGCGAGATCATCGATCACGTGATCACCGGCGGCGACGCCCTGGTCCTGATGCCGACCGGTGGCGGCAAGTCGTTGTGCTACCAGATCCCCGCGCTGGTGCGGGACGGCGTCGGGGTGGTCGTCTCCCCGCTGATCGCGCTGATGCAGGACCAGGTCGACGCCCTGCGGACGCTGGGGGTGCGCGCCGGCTTCCTCAACTCCAGCCAGTCCCTCCAGGAGCGGCGGGACGTCGAGTCGGCGTTCCTCGCCGGCCTCCTCGACCTGCTCTACGTGGCGCCGGAAGGGCTCGGCGTGCCCGCCACCCAGCGGCTGCTGGACCGGGGCAGGATCGCGCTGTTCGCGATCGACGAGGCGCACTGCGTCGCCCAGTGGGGGCACGACTTCCGCCCGGATTACCTGGGCCTGTCGATGCTGCACGAGCGGTGGCCCGACGTGCCGCGGATCGCCCTGACCGCGACGGCGACGAGCGCCACCCGCGCGGAGATCGTGACCCGGCTCAACCTGGGCGGCGCCCGGCAGTTCGCGGCCAGCTTCGACCGGCCCAACATCTCGTACCGGATCGTGCCGAAGAACGAGCCGCGCCGGCAGCTGCTCGACCTGCTGCGCACCGAGCACGCCGGTGACGCCGGCATCGTCTACTGCCTGTCCCGGGCCTCGGTGGAGAAGACGGCCGAGTTCCTCGTGGCGAACGGGATCCCGGCGCTGCCGTATCACGCCGGCCTGGACGGGCGGGTCCGCGCGGCCAACCAGTCCCGGTTCCTGCGCGAGGACGGTCTGGTCATGGTCGCGACGATCGCCTTCGGCATGGGCATCGACAAGCCGGACGTACGCTTCGTGGCGCACCTCGACCTGCCCAAGTCGGTGGAGGGCTACTACCAGGAGACCGGCCGGGCCGGGCGGGACGGCCTGCCCTCCACGGCGTGGCTGGCGTACGGCCTGCAGGACGTGGTGCAGCAACGCAAGATGATCGACGGCTCGGAGGGCAGCGCCGCGCACCGGCGCAACCTCGCGGCGCACCTGGACGCGATGCTGGCCCTGTGCGAGACGGTGACCTGCCGCCGGGCCCAGATCCTCGCCTACTTCGGCGAGCCGGGCGCGGCCGCCTGCGACAACTGCGACACGTGCCTGGAGCCGCCGGAGGCCTGGGACGGCACGATCCCCGCGCAGAAGCTGCTCTCCACCGTGCTGCGGCTGCAGCGGGAGCGCGGCCAGCAGTTCGGTGCCGGCCAGTCCATCGACATCCTGCTGGGCCGCAAGACCGACAAGGTGGCGCAGTTCCGGCACGACGAGCTACCGGTCTTCGGCATCGGCGCCGACCTGCGCGAGGCGGAATGGCGCGGGGTGGTCCGGCAGCTGCTGGCCCAGGGCCTGCTGGCGGTGGAGGGCGACTACGGGACGCTGGCGCTCACCGAGGGCAGCACCACGGTGCTGCGCCGGGAGCGGCAGGTGATGATGCGCCGCGAACCCGAGCGGGTCCGGTCGTCGGGACGCGCGCCCAAGCCGCGCGGCGCCGGTGCCGTGGCGGCGGACCTCACCGCCGAGGCGACCCCGCTGTTCGAGCGGTTGCGCGCCTGGCGGGCGGCGGTGGCCAAGGAGCAGGGCGTGCCGGCGTACGTGGTGTTCCACGACGCCACGCTGCGGCAGATCGCCACGGTACGGCCGGCGACCCTTGCCGAGCTCGCCACGGTGAGCGGCGTCGGCGAGGCGAAGCTGGCGAAATTCGGCCAGCAGGTGCTGGACACCCTCGCCGGCCCCTGACCGCCGGGCGCCACCACGGATCGCCCGGCGCCGACTGGACCTGCACAATCCGCATGGTCACCGGGCAGAATGGGGCCGTGCGGGGAGATCCACGGCGGTACGCGGACCATGCCGTCCGCTGCTGACCCGCTCCCCCGCCGCGTTGGGGCCACCCCGGCACCGGCCGCGCCGGCGGGCCACGGCCGGATCCTTGGGCTCCGGCGGCGCCGGCTGCTGCTCCGCATCGCCGTGGTCGGCCTGCTCGCGGCGATGGCGGCCGGGATGGTCACGGCGGCCGCGGAGCAGACGCCGACGATCGACGAGCCCGTGTACGTCGGCACGGCGGTGGTCTACGTCCAGCAGCACAGCCTGCGGTACAACCCGGAGCACCCGCCGCTCGGCAAGCTGATCATGGCGGCGGGGCTGGCCTTCGCCGAGCCGCGCCTCGACCCGGCGTTCACCGGCACGCAGGGCGACGTGGGGCGACATCTGCTCTACGAGTCCGGCAACGACCCGTGGCGGCTGATGCTCCTGGCGCGGCTCCCGATCATCGTGCTGACGCTGCTGTTCGGGCTGGTCGTGTTCGCGTTCGCCCGGGACCTGGTGGGCCCGGTGGGCGGGCTGGTGGCGCTCGCCCTGTACGCGTTCTCCCCCGACCTTGTCGCGCACGGCTCGCTGGCCACCCTCGACGTACCGGCGGCCGGTTTCCTCCTGACCGCGGCGTGGCTGCTGTGGCGGGCGCGAGTCCGGCCGGTGCGCTACCTCCCCCTCGCGGCGGTGGCCCTCGGCGCGGCGGTGGCCACGAGGATGAGCGCGCTGGCCGCCCTACCGGTGCTGCTGCTCCTGACCGTCCTGTCGGTGTGGTCGGCCCGCGCGACGGGCGACGCCCGACCGTCCGACGGCGCGGCCGACCCGCGGCCCGATGACACCGGCGCCGCCGTCTCGCGGCAGCCCGGCCGGCGCGCGACGATGCGGTCGCTCGCTCTTGGCGCGGCGGCGGCCGTCGCCGTGGCGCTGGTCGCGGTGGCCGTGGTGTGGGCGAGCTACCTCGCCGTCGACCCCCGGTTGCGCTGGGCCGCCCCCGCGAACGTGCCCACCGTCGGCGGTCTGCGCGGCCTGGCCGTCGGCCTGCTGCCGTTCCCGGCGCCGTTCCGGGACGGGATGCGCGTCCAGTTCGGGTTCGAGGATTCCGCGTTCGGCGGCTTCCTCTTCGGCCGGCACTACGTCGGCTCGCTCTGGTATTACCTGCCCGCCGCGCTGCTGGTGAAGACACCGCTCGGCATGCTCGCACTGTGGCTGGCCGGCGCCGGCGCACTGCTGACCCGGCCCCGGCTGCGGCCCGTGGCGCCGTACCTGCTGCTGCCCGCCGGCGTGCTGCTGGCCGCGGCGATGACCGGGTCGCGGGACTTCGGCGTGCGGTACGCCATCGTCGTGCCGATGTTCCTGGCCGTCGCCGCCGCCGGGGTGCTCGCCGCGCCCCGGCGGTGGGCGCCCGTCCTGACGGCGGCGCTGGTCCTGTTCGTCGCCGTCAGCTCGGCGCGGAGCTACCCGTACTACCTGCCGTACGCCAACGAGGCGTTCGGCGGCCCGGCGAAGACCCACCTGCGGCTGCACGACTCGAACGTCGACTGGGGCCAGGACCTGGGGCGGCTCGCCGACCGCCTCGCG
Organism: Pilimelia sp.; assembly: GCA_035634075.1. GTDB lineage: Bacteria > Actinomycetota > Actinomycetes > Mycobacteriales > Micromonosporaceae > DASQDS01. Next base: position 7,913 of record DASQDS010000612.1, read on the forward strand.
CGACGGTACCCGGGCGAACGGGTCTGGCTGGTGTACAAGGGCAGCGGCGTGCCGTCCTACTACGGCATCGACGCGGCCGACCCGCTCAAGGTCCCCCAGGGCGAGGTCCGCGGGCTGCTCGTCGTGTCCAACAGCTCCGCCGCGAAGGCCACCGAGCGCCTCGCCGCCCTGCTCGACACCAGCACCGCGATCGATCAGGTGGGCCACTCGATCACGATCTACCGCCGCTAGCGACGAACGCCGCGGCCGGACGGCTGTCATTCCCGCGACACAGGCGAACTGCGGCCGGTCCCCGGCGGACGAACGGGTTGACAGTCCACCGACGAAGCGGAGCCCACCATGTGTCAACCACCGTTCCACCGCCGCGGCCGGTCCGGGGCCCTCGCCCGCGGCGCGGCCGCTGTGGCGCACGACGGGGCGCTGGTCGCCATCGGTCC
>DASQDS010000613.1:0-1833 GCA_035634075.1 Pilimelia sp.
CCGGCGACGCCGGGTCGCCGGTGCGCACCGCCGGCCCGGCGATCATCCGTCCACTGCCGCAAGGCCCGGTGCCGCCCGCCGCGATGCTGCAGCCGGTGGACGTGGGCCGCGGCGAGTACGGGGTGTTCGACCACGTCGGCAGGTCCGGCAGCGGGGACTGGCGAATGCCGCTGAACCAGACGAACTGCGCCCCGAACATCGATGCCCGACCCCGGGCGGTGTTGGCCCACCATGAGCGATCGCTGGTCAACGAGAACGCGCCGGACAAAACCCTGGTCACCGAGCGGGTGGTGCGGTTCGCCACCGCTGGCGAGGCGCGCCGCCACCTCGACGACGTGCAGGCGATGGTGCGCGCGTGCCTGGGCGACGGCGTCTTCCTCTCCGTCGTCGTGCACGACTTCGCCGGCCCCGGCTCCATGGTGGTGCGGTCGATGGCCGATGCCGATACGAAGACCCTGCACGTCTGGGTCCGCCGGGGAAATCTGGTCGCCGAGGTGTGGGCCAAGTCCATGCCGACCGACCAGCAGGCCGTCCGGCTCGGCGAGCGGGCCGCGGCGCGGCTGTGTGTGGGCACCATCTGCTGACCGGACCGGACCGAAGCTCGCCGACAACCCGCGGGTCGTCGGCGAGCTTCACCGGCCCGGTGTCCTCCACGTCAGCGGACTGGACCAGTCCCCCGAATCATGCATAATATTCCTTATGCATGACAAAGAGGACGGTACGTCACGGGTGCTCCCCCTGATCGACGGATTCCTCACCGCGCGCAGCACCCGCAAGCCGTCCGTGCACACCGTGCACGCGTACCGCCGCGACCTCACCACCATCGCCACCCTCGTCGCCGACGACCCCACCACTCCCCTGCCGCCGGACGAGCTCACCATCGCCCACCTGTCCCCCCGCGCGCTGCGCGCCGCGTTCGCCCGCTTCGCCGCCACCCGCGCCCCAGCCTCGATCTCCCGCGCCTGGTCCACCTGGAACACCTTCTTCGCGTTCCTCGTCACCGACGGCGTCGTACCCGGCAACCCGATGTCCGCGGTGGACAAACCCCGCGCCACCGTGGCCACCCCCAAGCCGCTGCGCGGCGAGCACACCCCCGAGGAACTGCTGCACGCCGTCGCCGGCGACCCGTCCCCCGGGCAGCGCCACCCGTGGCCGGAACGGGACCTGGCCGTGCTCGCGCTTGCGTTGTGCGCCGGGCTGCGCCTGTCCGAGCTGCTCGCGTTACGGGTCGGCTGCCTGGCCGGGCGCCCCGGCGAACGCCGACTGGAGGTCGCCGGCAAGGGCGGGCGTCCCCGCACCGTACCGATCGAACCCGAACTGGACGCGGTCGTCGCGGCCTACCTGGACAGCCGGCGGCGCCGGTTCGGCTCGCGCCGCCTCACCTCGACGGCGGTGCTGCTGGTCGACCGGCACGGCGAGCCGCTGCGCCGCGGCGGCCTGCAGTACCTGGTCGAGTCGTGCTACCGGCGGGCCGGCATCACCGACCGGGTTCCCCGCGGGGCGCAACTGCACGCCCTGCGGCACACGTTCGCGACCCGGCTGGCCGAGGACGGGGCCAACGCCTCGGAGATCATGCGGTTGCTCGGCCACGCCAGCCTGACCACCAGCCAGAACTACATCGAGGTCACGGCCGGCCAGCAACGCGCGGCGGTCCGCGCGGTGCGTACCCATCGGGCGTTGGCGCAGCTGACGGCCCGGACCTGAGGCGCACCCCGGTCAGCGCAAGCGCACCACCAGCGGCCGGTGGTCGGACAGGTCGACCTCCGGCGTGCTGACCTCGGCGATGTCGCCGAGGGCGGCGCGGCCGCGCCGGTCGGCCAGGATGTGGTCGAG
>DASQDS010000614.1:0-6070 GCA_035634075.1 Pilimelia sp.
ACAGCCCGGACGTGACCCTCGCTGACGGTCCGGTCGCCTACCTGCTGTCGGCCGGCGCCGCTCTCGACGTGGTCGGCCTTCGCTGCTGGCAACTCCCGCCGGACCTGCTCACCGCCGTCGTACGACAGCATCCCCGGCTCGAATTCAAGCGCGAGTTCTCCGCCGCCTTCCGCACCGAAGCACACCACGTACCACACGGCCGGGCGAAGTTCCTGCGCCGCCACGGGGGATTCGACCTCGCCATCAAACTCGCCCCATTCCGGGGCTGACATCGCCCTGCCGACCCCGGCTGTTCCGCCGGGCAAGACCACTCACGCGCTCCACCCTCAACGGCACCACCCACCCAGCAAGGAGAACCGTCATGACGACCGCCGTGGATTCCCCCGTGGGCCCACACACCTTCGACGCAGCAGCCCCGAACACCGACGGAAACCGGCGCGGACCCATCGGGCGCATCGTCGCCGTGTCTCTGGGCACCGGCGTACTGGCAGCACTCGCGTTCACCCTGCTCGCCGTCCCCGGCGCGCCGGAACATGTGATCACCGGCTGGGCCGTGCTCGGCCTGGCCCTGGGCTGGGCGATGCTCGCCGTCCTGGCGTCCCGGCTGACCAGCCAGCCCCAGCGCTGGGCCGTCGTGCCCGCCACGGCTGCCGGCGTCACCGGCGTCGCGCTGCTGCTGCTCGCGCCCGACAACGACACCCTCACCACTGCCGGCTGGATCTGGCCACCCGCCCTGTTCGCCCTCACCGCCTGGTCGGCTATGCAGGCCCGGCGGTCCCTGCGGACCCGGGCCCGCGCCTGGCTGCTGTACCCAGTCCTCGCGCTGCTGGCCCTCGCCGCACTCGGCGGCGGATACCAGAGCGTCCGGACCGCCCAGGACCGCAGCACCTTCCCGATGCCCGGCCAGTCCTACGACGTCGGCGGGCACCGCCTGCACCTGAACTGCACCGGCACCGGCACCGGCACCCCGACCGTCTTGCTGCACAACGGCCTCGGTGAGTCGTCCCCGTACTGGAGCCGGATCGCCGCCGTCGTCGGACGCACCGTTCGGGTCTGCGCCTACGACCGCGCCGGGCAAGGCTGGAGCCAGGACGCCCCGTACCCGTTGGACGGCGTCCAAACCGCCGCGGATCTGCACACGTTGCTGGACCGGGCGGGCGAGCGCGGCCCGTTCATCCACGTCGGGCACTCCACCGGCGGCACCTACGCGATGACCTACGCCGCGCAGTACCCGGCCCAGGTCGCCGGGATGGTCCTGCTCGACTCGTCCAGCCCCTACCAGGTGACGGCCATGCCCGACTTCCCCGGCGAGTACGCCGTCATGCGCCGAGTGCTCGCGCTACGCGCCTCGGTGACGCGAACCGGTGTTGCGCAACTGGCCCCGTCCGCCACCTGGTCCGGCCTTCCCGAGCCCGCCGCGGCGCAGGTCCGCGCCTTCGCGGCGGACGCCCGAGGGGCCCGCAACATGCGCGATGAGCAGTCCGTCCTACCCGCCGTGTTCGAGCAGGCGAAGGCACTGACCAGCCTGGGCGACAAACCCCTCGTCGTCCTGACCGCGAGCGACAACGTCCGTAGCACGCGCGGCTGGTCCGCCGCCCAGGAGCGCCTGGCGACGCTGTCGACCAACAGCAGCCACCGGGTCGCCGAAGCCACCCACGTCGGCCTGCTCGACGACCCAGCCGCTGCCGCCAGCTCCGTCCGCGCCATCGACGACGTCGTGCAGGCCGCACGCACCGGCCAGTCCCTCACCAGGTGAGCCATTACGGCACCACCACCGCCGTTCGGCAGTTCGATCACCACTGTTCCGTCAGGGATGGCGGCTCTTCGTCATGGTCCACGTTGCGGCGCGCCGCATGGGGGCCGGTGGCTCAGCTTCCGGCGGTGCGGGTGAGCAGGTGGCCACGGAGCCGGTGCAGTGGTGGCATCAGCCCGTAGATGACGATCGGCACTGCGATGGTGGCGAGCACGAAGGTGCGTACCACCGGTGTCAGCGTGCTGAGCCAGTCGCCGAGCGCCAGGTTGAGGACGGTGAGGGTCGGGAAGACGGCCAGCCAGATCATCAGAGCCAGCTGGTGCCGGGTCGGCGGGCGGGTCACGGCGAGCCGCTGGTCGGGGGTGGGAGTGGTCATGGTGACTCCTTCGAGTTCGGGTACGTCTGGTCAGGGCTGGTTGAGCTGGCGGACGGCGGTGTGCACGTCGTCCTCGACGAGGTCGGCGTTGAGCGCGATGGCGGCCGCGGAGCCGGCGCCGGCGGCGGTGATGACCTGGGCGCGCGGGTCGACGAGGTTGCCGGCGGCCCAGACGCCCGGGACGCTGGTGCGTCCCGTGTGGTCGGTGGTGGCCCAGCCGTCGCCGTCGACGGCGCAGCCGAGGCCGGTGATGAGCTGGTTGTTCGGGACGAAGCGCGGCGGCACGAACAAGGCGTCGCGGGCCACGACCCGGCCGTCGTCCAGTTGCACGCCGCGGAGTTTGTCGTTGTCGATGATCAACTGCGTGATGGTGCCTTCGACGACGCTGACGGCGCGGGCGGCCAGTTGGGTGCGTTCGGTGGTGGTGAGGGTGTCGGGTGGGGTGAAGTAGACGAGGTCGTGGGTCCACTGGCGGACGATCTGGGCGTACCGGACGGCCCCCGGCGTTCCGCCGAGGACGCCGAGCCGGCGGTCCGCGACCTCGTGGCCGTGGCAGTAGGGGCAGTGCAGGACGTCGCGTGCCCACCGGTCTCGCAGGCCGGGGATGTCGGGCAGTTCGTCGCGCAGGCCGGTGGTGAGCAGCAGCCGCCGGGCGGAGATCTGCTGCCCGTCGGCGAGGCGGACCTGGAACCCGCTCGGGTCGGCCGGCGCGAGGTCGGTGGCGGTGCCGGTGACGATCTCGCCGCCATAGCGTTTCACCTCGCTGCGGCCCGTGGCCATCAGCTCGGCCGGTGGCAGGCCGTCGCGCGAGAGGTAGCCGTACATGTGGGTGGCGGGGGCGTTGCGCGGCGAGCCGGCGTCGACCACGAGGACCCGGCGGCGGGCCCGGGACAGGACCAGTGCCGCGGACAGGCCGGCGGCGCCGCCGCCGATGATCGCTACGTCGTACTGAGTCATGCCTCCAGGCTGGCGGCGCGCGGGTGGCAAGCCAACCAATGTTGCTGTTTCCGAGAAATCGGAGTGGGATGAGCGTCGTGGACGACATCTCAGCGGCCGGCGCCGCCGTGCTGGACCAGGTCGGGCCCAGGCTCAAGCGACTGCGCACGCAGCGTCGGATCACCCTGACCGGCCTCGCCGATGTCACCGGTATCTCGAAGAGCACGCTGTCGCGGCTGGAGAACGGGCAGCGGCGGCCAACCCTCGAGCTGCTTCTGGCGCTGTCCCGGGTCTACCGGGTGCCGCTGGATGACCTGGTGGGGGCGCCCGAGGTCGGCGATCCGCGCGTGCGGCTCAAACCCGGACGCGTCAAGGGCCGAACGGTGATCCCGCTGACCCGCCAACCCGACGGCATGCAGGCCTGGAAGATCGTCATCCCGACCAGCAAGGTCAACCCGGAACCCCGCACGCACGACGGCTACGAATGGATTTACGTTCTCTCCGGTCACGTGCGTCTCGTCGTCGGCGACCACGACTGGGTTCTCGGGCCCGGCGAGGTCGCCGAGTTCGACACCCGGGTGCCGCACTGGTTCGGCAGCACCGGCGACGAGGTCGCGGAGATCCTCAGCATTTTCGGACGACCCGGCGAACGCATGAACGTCCGAACCAGCTGACGGATCGTGCAACGCAGCACGGCGCCTGACCAAGGCTGTCACCCGTTTCGGAGTTCCGTACCCATCAGCAAAGCCGGCCGTGCTTCTATGCTCCGGGAATGGCGCCGACTCCGACGCCGCCCCGCCTCCTGTTTGGTGCACATCCTCGCCGCCGCCGGGTACGCCGTCATCGGCGCGTTGCAGTTCTCCGCCCGGCTTCGTCGCCGCTATCCCACCTGGCACCGCAAATCCGGTCGGATGCTGGTCGCGGCCGGTCTGCTCGTCGCCATCTCAGGGCTGTGGATGACGCTGTTCTATACCGGCGCAACGGGAGGTGTCCTGCTGTGGTCGGTCCGGGTCCTGGTCGGCTCCACAATGGCCGCCAGTATCGCCCTGGGGGTCATCGCGATCCGACGCCGCGACATCGCGGCGCACCGCGCCTGGATGATCCGGGCCTACGCCCTCGCGGTGGGCGCCGGCACCCAGACGCTCACCCAAGGCATCGGCGAGGGCGTCTTCGGCACCAGCGACCTGAGCACCGCCCTGTCTCTTGGCTCGGCCTGGGTCGTCAACGCCGCTGTCGCTGAATGGGTCATCCGCCGCCCCGGCACTCGCCGGGCGCGATGCGCACGCACCCGCACCGCCGTGGCCGGGTCGTGATGAGCCAACGCCCCGGACCGCCCGCACCCGCCCACTACGAACTGCGCGTCGAAGGACACCTTGACGAGCGCTGGTCGGACTGGTTCGGCGGCGCGACCCTCATCCGCGACGACGGCGGCGCCACCACGCTGCGTGGCACCATCACCGACCAGGCCGCACCGCACGGCCTCCTGGCCAAGGTTCGTGACCTGGGCGTCCCCTGCTCGCGGTCAACATCAGCGACGTCTCCGGCCAACGCGACGGCGGGCCGGCATAGCGCGACCTGCACCGTTCACGTCCGCCATGCCGCACCGACCAGTCCGGCCCCGCCGCTGCGGCGACGGCCGCCGTTGACCGGGGGCCGCCGCCATGCTGTCGGTCACGCGTCGCGCCGCCGGAGGGCGACCGTCGCCCCGGCCAGCGTCAGCAGCACGTATCCGGAGAAGACCGCCAGGCCGGTCCAGGGATCGAGTTGGCCGCCGGGGGTGAGTTGCATGACGGCCGTTCCGGCGTTGTTCGGCAGGTACGGCAGCACCGCCGCGGCGACGTGCTGCGGGAGCAGCAGCCCGATCACGGGCAGTACGGCGAGGACTCCGAAGAGGACGGCCAGGGCGCCGGCCGTACTGCGTAGCAGCCAGCCGAAACCGGCGGCGAGCAGGGTGACGCCGGTGAGGTAGAGCGCGGAGCCGCCCAGGACCCGGGCCACCCCCGGCGCTGTCAGCGACAGGGACATGTCGGCGGTGGACAGGATCGCCTGGGCGATGAGGAAGGTCGCGAGGACGGCGACGAACATGATCGGAAGGGTGACGGCGGCCAGGGCGATCGCTTTGCCGATCACCAGTTGTGTTCGGCGCGGGACGGCAGCCAGGGTGGATTTGATCGTGCCGGTGGCGTACTCGCTGGTGACAGCGATGACGCCCAGCGTGGCGACGGCGTAGGCGGCGGGGTTGACGCCGGTCAGCGACCCGCCGAGGGGATCGGCCGTTGGCCCGTCGGCGCCGGTCAGCGCCGGATCCTGGACGACGAGTCCCACGGCGCCGATCGCGCCGACGCCGACGACGAGCAGCGCGGCGGTAGTCATGGCTGCGATCATCGAACGGGCCGTGCGGAGCTTGACCAGTTCGGACGACACGACGCGGCCGACGGTGACCCGCCCGGTCACGTGCGCGCCGCCCGCAGCGGAGTCGTGGACGACGTCGTGGGTGATGGTGGTCATGCGGCGGCCCTCCAGGTGGCGGTGGTGTCAGGGGTGGTCGGCTGGTACTCGACGTCGTCGTGGGTGAGCTTGAGGTAGGCCTCTTCCAGGGAGGCGTGCACGGGCGTCAGCTCGGTGACCAGGACGTCGTGGGTCAGCGCGGTGCGGGCGATCTCGTCGGTGCTGCGGCCGGACACGGACAGCACGTCGGTGTCGCCGGTGACGGCGACGCCCGGTGCGCTCAGCAAGCCGCGGAGTCGGGCCGCCTGAGGGCTGCGGACGCGCACCGCGGAGGAGGCGGCGGTCATTTCCGCCGTCGACACGTCGGCGACGAGCCGGCCTCGGCCCACGATGATCAGGTGGTCGGCGGTGAGCGCCATCTCGCTCATCAGGTGCGAGGAGACGAACACGGTGCGCCCTTCGGCGGCCAGCCCGCGCAGCAGGCCGCGGATCCAGCGGATGCCGTCCGGGTCGAGCCCGTTGACCGGTTCGTCGAGGATCACCACGGCGGGGTCGCC
>DASQDS010000615.1:0-1610 GCA_035634075.1 Pilimelia sp.
TTCGCGCTGGTGGTCCGCGGCGTGGTGGCGCGCGGGCTGGCTGAGCCGGAACACGCCGCCGACCTGCTCGCCGACGCGTTGGGCTACTGCGAGAAGACCGGCCACCCGCTGCTCATCGGCATCGCCCGGACGCTGCGCGGCCAGGTGGCGCTCGACCGCGGCCAGCCGGCCGTGGCGGAGGTGGAGGCCCGGGCGGTGCTGGCGGTGGTGGAGCCGCACGACGCCCTGCCGGCCGCGCAGGTCGGCCCGCGGGTCCTGCTCGCGTGCGCCCGGCTGGCCCGCGACGAGCCGGCCAGCGCGGCGCAGCTGCTGGCGCCGATCGCCCAGGCCGCCGACGACCCGTCGCTGTTGTTCTCCCGCCGGCAGGCCGTGGCGGAGTACGCGAACGCGCTGCTGGCCGATGGGCGCCCGGCGGAGGCGGTGCGGTGGGCGCGGCGGGCGATCGACGCGCCGGCCGAGGACGTGCGCAGCCTTGTCGTCGCGACGCGGGTGCTGGCCGACGCCCTGGCGGCGGACGGGCAGTTGACGGCCGCGTTGGCCACCGCGGAGGAGGCGGTCCGGTTGGCGTACGGCACCCAGCAGGTCGGTGAGCGGGGGGCGGCCGACGCGCTGCGCAACGACCTGGCGGGCCGGTTGGCGGCCGCCAACGGTCCGGTCAAGTCGGACGCTCGACAGTGACCCGCCGCCGGCAGGGCGTACCTTCTTACCCGTGACGGGCGAATCCGAGCGGCCGACGCCTCCGGCCCGCGACCCTCGGGCCGGCTCGACACGGCTGCCGAGTGTGCCTGGTTTGTCAGACTTCTCCGTGTTGGCTCGGGGCGGCTACGCCACCGTCTTCCGCGCGGTGCAGGATTCGGTCGGCCGCGAGGTCGCGGTGAAGGTCGAGAACCGCACGCTGGACAGCGAGCGGGACCAGCAGCGGTTCCTGCGGGAGGCGCGGGCAGCGGGGCGGATGTCGTCGCACCCGCACGTGGTCGACCTGTTCGACGCCGGCGTCACCGCGGACCAGCACCCCTACCTGATCATGGAGCTGTGCGAAGGCTCGTACGCGGACCGGATGCGCAACTGCCCGCTCGGCGCCGCCGAGGCCCGCGACGTCGGCGTGAAGATCGCCGACGCGCTGGCCGACGCCCACGAGCTGGGCGTGCTGCACCGCGACGTCAAGCCCGCGAACATCCTGCACAGCCGGTTCGGCGAGCCGGCGCTGGCGGATTTCGGCCTCGCCGTCCTCGCCGAGGCCCGGGACGCCTCGGTCACGATGGAGGTGCTCACGCCGGCGTACGCGCCGCCGGAGATGTTCCGGCACCACGCGCCATCGCCGGCCGTGGACGTGTACGCGCTGTGCGCCACCCTCTACGCCGTGCTGCGCGGCAAGCCGCCCCGCTGGCGGGACGACGGCAACCCGGGCCTGATCACGCTGATGGAGATGTTCTCCGAGCCGATCCCCGACGTGCCGGGCGTCCCGGCCGACCTGATGTCCGTCCTGCGTGCCGGGATGGCGAACGAGCCGACCGACCGGCCGTCCGCCGAGCAACTCCGCGACATGCTGGCTGCCCTGCCACTCGGGCCGCCGCCGGTCGCGCCGATCTCCGGTGCCCCGGCCGCCGGGT
>DASQDS010000616.1:0-8312 GCA_035634075.1 Pilimelia sp.
CGCACGATCTCGGCGGGCACGGCGGCACGGCTGTGCCCGCCGCCGCCCGGGGTCGAAGGGCCGAGTACCGACTGCCTGACCGGGCGCGGCATCGCCGTCCTGGCGGAGTACCACCCGGGGCGCCAGTACTGGCGCTTCCAGTGGACCGAGGCGGGCATCCTGCTCGGCGGCGCCGCGCTCATCGGCGGTCTGACACTGGCGCGGGTGTCCCGCCGGGCCGACTGATCGACGTCCGCTTCCCGGCCATGACGCGTGCCGAAGTGGCGAACGGAATTGCCAGGGTGCCGCCGTTACCCCCGGATCAGGCACTTGACATTGTGGCCGCACGGCGGTAATCAGGGGCCCATTGTGGACCGCGCCGGAAGGCCGAGAGCCGCCTTCCCGGCAACGGTGGCGTACGCTGTGCCCGTGGCGCTGCGGAAAACTACGGTTGACACGCTTGTCCACGACTACGGCCGTATTCGCGTCTACCGCGACGACCTCGCCGAAATGGTGAAGGTGCTGCGGGACGTCGCATCGAATTGCCACCTGCGGGCCGACGACTATGAGCTGGACGATGTCGATGACCTCAGCCAACTCGCGGACAAAGGCATAACCCGGGTTGTCGACTTCGTATTCAGTGCCGACGGCAATCGGGTGGGCCTGTCGGTGAACAAGCGGCGGGCGCTCCTGGCAGTCCGCGAGCCGGATCTGATCTGGCGTGGGGCTGCGGCGGAGGTCGAACGTATCGCCAAGCGGTGCGGCGGCCCACGCCTCGCAGCTTCGGTGGACACGCGGACCCGCGCAGAGGCGCCGACGTTCTGGAGCCGGAAGAAGGACGACATCCTGATCGCTGTTGCCAGCGGCGCGATATTCCTGGTTCTCGGTTTCGTTTTGGGACGTCTCTACGCATAGAGCCGGCCCGATCGTGCGCCGGTACGCCGTGCGGTCTGCGCCGGCCGCCACCGGTGAATCGTGTTCGCGACAGTACGCGCAGTTACGACGCGGTACGGTCGTCGTGCCATCGCCCACCCCGATCGGCGTGGGGGTCCTACGTGCCCGGGAGGCGCCATGACGGCCACCAGCGCAGCAGACGTCGACGGCGCGATCCGCGCGCTGCGGCCGGTGTTCGGTGACCGGCTGCTCGTGGCGGGCGAGGACGGGTTCGCCGCCGCCCGGCGGGTCTGGAACGCCGCCGTGACGCGGCAGCCGTACCTGATCGCCCGCTGTCGCCGTCCGGCGGAGGTCGGCGTCGCCGTCCGCGCGGCGCGGGAGGCTGGCATACCGCTGTCGGTGCGGGCCGGCGGCCACGACTGGGCCGGTCGCGCCCTGCGCGACGGCGGCCTCGTCGTCGACCTCACCGGCATGCGCGGCGTCACCGTCGACGCGGCCGGCCGGACCGGCACGGTCGAGGGCGGCGCGACAGCCGCCGACCTGCTCGCCGCGACGGCGCCGCACAGGCTGGTCACCCCCACCGGCGTGGTCGGTACCGTCGGCATGGCCGGGCTCACCACCGTCGGCGGGTACGGGCCGCTGATCGGCCGCTGGGGGCTGGCGCTCGACAACCTCCTCGAGGCCGACGTCGTGCTCGCCGACGGGAGCACGGTCACCGCCGGCCCGGCCGGCGACGCCGAGCTGTGGTGGGCGCTGCGTGGGGGTGGCGGCAACTTCGGCGTCGTCACCCGCCTGCGCTACCGGCTGTACGAGCTGCCGGGCGTGCTCGCCGGCATGCTGCTGTTCCCCTTCGCGGAGGCCGGTGCGGTGCTCACCGGCTACGCCGAGATCGTGGCCGCCGCCCCCGACGACCTGACCGTGATGACCGGGTTCCTGCCCGGGCCGGACGGCCGGCCGCTGGCGTTCCTCTGCCCGTTCTGGTGCGGGCCCGACCTCGCCGCCGGTGAACGGGCCGTCGCGCGGCTGCGCTCCCTCGGCCACCCGGTCGTCGACCAGGTCGGGGTCATGCCGTACGACGCCGTGTTGCGGATGTTCGACGCCAACATCGTGGACGGCAACCACTACCTGCTGCGCAGCCGCTGGCTCACCGACGTGTCGCCGACTGCCGCGGCCGCGCTCGCCGCCGGCGCCGCCGACATGACGTCGCCGTACTCGACGCTGATCCTCAACCGGTTCCACGGCGCCGCGTCCCGGGTCGACCCGGGCGCGACGGCGTTCGCCCAGCGCGCGCCCCACCAGGCTGTCGAGGTGATCGCGGTGTGGCCGCCGGGGGAGTCAGCCGACCGGCACCGCGCCTGGGCCGACTCGGTGGTGGCCGCGCTGGACCCGGTCGCCCTGCCCGGCGGCTACCCCAACCTGCTCGGTCCCGAGGACGACGAGCGGGCGCGGGCGTCGTACGCCGGCAACCTCGACCGGCTCCTCGCCGCCAAGCGCCGCTACGACCCGGACAACGTCTTCGCCTCGGCGGTGCCGGCGCTGCTGAGCTGACCGGCCGACGGGCGTTCGACGCGGGTCGGGTTGCCGCGGACGAGCTGGTCGTGGATGCGCCAGCGGGCGTCGGTGACGGCGCGCTCCGCCGCGTCGTCGCCCCGCTCCAGGCGCTGCCGCAGCAGGTGCAGGGCGATGCGGCGGTTGAGGCTGAGCTGCCGCCGGGCGGCGTCGGCCTCCAACCGGGCGAGCAGGTGGGCCAGGGCCCAGGCGCACTCCCGCGGGCCGCGCCCGGCCGACAGGAGCAGGTGGACCTCACCGCCGGCCCCGGTTTCGGCGTCCGTCCAGGTCGGGCGTGGACCCGAGGTCGGGGGTCTTGTAGGTGACCAGCGGGACCGTGGTGGCCACCGGCGTGGCCAGGTCGTGGTCGACGAGGTCGCCGATCACCTGCTCGATGCGCTTGTACGCCGTCGGGGCCTCCTCGAAGAGCAGCTGCCGGTCGCCGCAGACCACCAGGGATCCCACCGGCGTGCGGCGCAGCTCCTCGACCGTGTGCTTGGCCCGGCCCCGGCGCAGGGCGTCGGCGCGCGACATCTTGCGGCCCGCGCCGTGCGCCACGGAATGGTTGGCGGCCGGCCCGGCGTGGGCGGCCACGAGATAGGAGCGGGTGCCGCGCGTGCCGGCGACGAGCACATCCCGGCCGTCACCGGGCGCCGCGCCCTTGCGGTGCAGGTACACCCCGTCGTGGACCTCCACCAGGTTGTGGCACTCGTCGATGACCGGCTCGGTCGGCTCGGCGCCCAGGGCATGGGCGACCCGGGCGGCGAGCAGGCGCCGGTTGAGCGATCCCCACCGGACGGCGGCGTCGTGGTCCGCCAGGTAGGCGGCGGGGTCCGGCGCGGGGCCCGCGCCGTGCACCGTCGTGTGCGCCCGCAGGATCCGTTCGCCCAGTCCGCGCGATCCACTGTGGACGAGCAGCACAAGGTCGCCGGCGGCGAGCCCGAGCCGGTCCGCGTGGCCCTGGTCCAGCGCGGTCTCGATGCGCGCCAGCTCGACGAAGTGGTTGCCCCGGCCCACCGTCCCGAGACCCTCGACGTGACTGGCCGGGATGTCGCCGTGCAGCACGGCCCAGGCCGGGTCGTCGGCGGCGCGGTCGGGGTCCAGCGCGCGGTCCAGGTTGGGGAACCGGGCGGCCAGCCGCGCCGGCACGGCCCGCTTGAGCCTGATGGGGAACACGGCGATGCCGCAGCCGATGTCGGAGCCCACCAGGAACGGGTACAACACTGTCGAGGTCATGGCGGCGCCGATGGGGGCGCCCTTGCCGGGGTGCAGGTCGGGCATGCCGGCGACGTGGATCATGCCGTCGAGGGTGGCCACCTGGTGGCACTGGGCGACGGCGTCGGATTCGATCCAGCTCGCGGGCCCGGCGAACACGGTGACGGTCGCCGAGGCAGCGGCCCGGCGGCGTTGCGCAGACAAAGACGATCTCCCTGGGAACGGGTGGACGGGCGGGTGGGTGGCTGTCCGTCAGAACGTCATGGCCACCACGTTCCCCCGGGCCGCCGCGCGCGGCAAGCGGTTTTCGGCGGGTACGGGTACGGGTACGGGTACGGGACGGCACGGCAGCGGCAGCCCTCGTAGCCTGACCGGATGGGCATCCTCGTCGTCGGCGGCAGCGGCTTCCTCGGTCAGGAGGTCGTCCGGCGCGCCAGGGACGCCGGCCCGCGGGTGGTGGCGACCTTCCACAGCCGGGCGTCGCCCATCGCGCGCGTGGACTGGCAGCGACTCGACATCAGGGACCGCGACGGCGTCACCGCGCTGGTCGCGCGGACGCGACCGGCCGTGCTCATCAATACCGCGTTCGACCAGGCCGACTGGGCCACCACCGCGGACGGTGGCATGCACGTCGCGGCGGCGGCCGTGGCGGTCGGGGCGCGGCTCGTGCACGTGTCCAGCGACGCGGTGTTCTCCGGCCGGGCCGGCCGCTACGACGAGACGTCCCCGCCGGACCCCACAACGCCGTACGGCGCCGCGAAGGCCGCCGCCGAGACGGCGATCAAGGGCCTCGATCCGGCGGCCGTGATCGCCCGGACGTCGCTCATCATCGGGTACGGGGAATCGCGGCACGAGAGGTACGTGCACGCGCTCGCGGCCGGCGCCACCACGGGAGTCCTGTTCACCGATGACGTCCGGTGCCCCGTACACGTCACCGACCTCGCCTCGGCGCTGTTGGAGCTGGCCGGCTCCCGGCACTCGGGCGTCCACCACGTCGCCGGCGCGGACGCCGTCAGCCGCCACGAGCTCGGCGTACGCATCGCCCGCCGCGACGGCCTCGACGAGGCGAGCCTGCCGACGGGCCTACGCGCCGGCACCGGCCTACCCGGTGCGGCCGAGATCCGGCTGGACTGCGCCATGACCCAGTCGCGGCTGACCACCCGGCTGCGCGGGGCCCGCGAGTTCCTGGCGACGACGCCCGCCGGTTCGGCCGGGCCACGCGGGGCCGACGACCTGTCGTACTCGAGAATCGTGCCGTCGCTGGTGGCCGCCGTGCCCGAGTTGCGCCCCGCCCTGGCGGCGCACGTCCGCGACAACGGCGAGGTGCTGCAGCACGTCTTCGTCGGCTGTGCCGTCGTGCCCTTCGTCCTGGCGGCGTGGCGGGCGGGGGACGCCGCGGTCGTCGGCCGCTGCCTCGCGGTGCTGGAGGCCGCGCTGGCCTGTCCGGACGGGCTGACCCGCGAGTTGGTCTCGGTGTCGTTCGTCGAGCAGGTCGGGCCGTGGGAGCCCGCCATGCGGCCGTTCGTGGACACCTGGCCGCCGGCCCTGGCCCGCGAGGCCAGGCTGTCCGCCTGAGCGTCCGGTCACCATGTCGGCCGCGCTATCTCGGTGGCGGCCGAGGGTACGGTCAGCTCATGGGGGATGATCACGCGGCCGGTCTGGTGGACGGTCGACCCGCGGGCGCCGGGGGAGGCACGCCACACCTGTTCCGCAGGCTGCTCCCGGTCGGGTGCGTGATCACGGTCATCGGCCTGATGGGCTCGTTCACGCTGCCGTTCATCTCGTTGTTTCTCAGCACGTCCGTGGGCGCCAGCCCGGTGCAGACGGCGGTCTTCCTCTTCCTCACCCCGCTGTCGGGGGTCGCCGCCGCGACCGTCATCGGGCGGCTGTCCGACCGGCCCCGGTCGCGGCGCAGGTTCCTGCTCATCACCACCCTCTGCGGGGTGGCCGGGTACGGGGTGTACGCCAGCACCCACCACTACTGGGTGCTGCTCGCCGCGTCGATGAGCCTGGTGGCCGTGTCCGCCGCGTCGTTCCCGCAGTCGTTCGCGTTCGCCCGGCAGGTGCTGGACAGCGAGGGCTCGACCGGCTCGCCGAAGGCGATCAGCACGCTGCGGATGCTGGTCTCCGTCTCCTGGGTGGCCGGCCCGCCGGTGGCGGCGCTCCTCCTCGGCGCCCTCGACTTCACCGGGCTCTTCCTGCTGGTGGCCACCGGGTACGGGCTGGCGGCCCTGATCATCGTGAGCCGGCTCACCGAGCCGGCCGCCGCGGCCGGGGGGCCCGCGCCCGGCCAGCCGGGTGACCGGCCGCCCGGCGGGCCGACCATGCTGCTGGCCGCGGCGGCGTTCCTGATGCTGCTGTGCGCCGCGTCGCTCAACACGCTGACAATGCCGCTGTACGTGACGAACGAGTTGCGCGGCACCGTCCAGCAGGCGGGCTGGATCCTCGGCCTGTGCGCGGTCCTGGAGATCCCGTTGATGCTCGTGTTCGGCGCGCTGACGACCCGGATCGCGCTGCACCGGCTCGTGCTGATCGGCGCCGGGCTGGGGCTCGCGTACTTCGGCGTGCTGTCCGTCGCGACGAGCGTCTGGCAGGCCCTCGCGGCCCAGGTCCTCGCCGCGTGCTTCATCTCCGCCGTTGCCGGGCTGGGCATCTCCTACTTCCAGGACCTGCGCCCCGGCCACCCGGGCCGGGCGACCACGACCTTCACCAACACCCAACGGATCAGCGCCATGCTGGCCGGGCCCGTCCTCGGGCTCGGCCAGCACCTCGGCTACCGCCTGGCGTACGGCTCCGGGGCCGTGCTGTGCGCCGCCGGGCTCCTCACCCTGCTGTACGCGCACCGGCGCACGCGGCGGCGCGACTCACCACCTCGGCCGGAAGGACCGATCTGAGCAATGTGCCGTCATCCGCCGCCCGCAGGCGCCAGGCTCTTGGTAGCGGGGCGGTTTCGGGCCATTCGACTCGGAGCAGCCGTGTTGACCGCAGACCGACGGCCGTTCCCGCGGAGCAGAAAGGGCGGCACCATGCCTGCAGCGAAGCCGTACCGCCGCCGACTGGGTCTGACGGTGCTCGGCGTCGTCCTCGTCACCCTGGGCGCGCCGTTGCCCGCCCACTCGGCGGTACCGTTGACCCAGGTCAGCGCGGATCCCTACAGCGATGCGCAGGGCCAGCACCAGACCGAGGTGGAACCGGACACGCTCGCCTGGGGACGCACGATCGTTTCAGCGTTTCTGGTGGGCAGGGTCGCCAACGGCGGTGCCTCCAACATCGGCTGGGCCCGCTCCGCCGACGCGGGTGCCACCTGGCAGCACGGCTTCCTGCCGGCCACGACGCCCAACACGGACGGGCCGTGGACCAAGGTGACGGACCCGGTCGTCGCCTTCTCGCTGCGCCACAACACGTGGCAGATCTCCTTCATCGGCATCACCGGCACGACGGGCACCCACGTACTGACCAGCAGGTCAACCAACGGCGGCGTCACCTGGAGCCCGCCGATCACGGTCGCCAGCGGGATCGGCGCGGTGGACAAGAACTGGATGGTGTGCGACAACAACGCCGCCAGCCCGTTCCGGGGCACGTGCCACACCACGTTCAGCAACCAGACCGGCAACGCCTGGCGGATCCGGGCGGTCCGGTCGAGTGATGGCGGGTCCTCGTGGAGCGCCCCGGTCACCCCCGCCGGCAACCCGGGCGGGTTCACGGGGTCCGCGATCGTCCGGCCCGACGGTGCGGTGGTCGTCGCGTACCTGACCGCTGACCAGCAGGTCGTGCGCTCGTTCCGCTCCACGGACGGGGGCGCCTCGTGGGGCGCGCCGGTGACAGTCGACAGCGTGCAGGACAACGTCCGGCACCACGTCGCACCGGCGCCCTTCCGCGACTGGGTGTTGCCGTCGATCGACGTCGACAGGACCGGGCGGGTGTACGTCTCGTGGTCCAGCTGCCGGTTCCGGGTCGGCTGCGCCACCAACGACATCGTCAT
Source organism: Pilimelia sp. (assembly GCA_035634075.1). Taxonomy (GTDB): domain Bacteria; phylum Actinomycetota; class Actinomycetes; order Mycobacteriales; family Micromonosporaceae; genus DASQDS01. Next base: position 7,619 of record DASQDS010000616.1, read on the forward strand.
CAGCGAATCGGTCACCGGGCAGGCCTGGCTCGCGCCGTACCGCGTGCCGCTGGACCCGATCGTCGGTGTCCACGACCACTACCTGCCGGGGCTGGCCGTCGCCGCGGGTTCTGGCGGCAACACCGCCCGGCTGGCGCTGACCTACTACTACCTGCACACCGCCACGTGCGTGGCCGACTGCCGCGCCAACGTGGCATTCGCCTCCTCCGTCAACGGCGGTCTGACCTGGAGCCGGCCAACCCATGTGGCCGCCATGTCGCTCGCCCGGTTCCCGACGGCCACCGGCGGCAGGATGATCGCGGACTACATCTCCACCTCGATCGTCGGCCGGCGCGCGCACACCATCGTTCCGGTGGCCCGGCCGCCGGCCGGGCAACAGGCGTTCGACGTCGACATGTACCACCCGACCGGCGGCCTGCCGGTCACGGGCGGCCCGATCCCGAGCATCTGACGGTGACGGTCACGCCCGGCGGCGCGCGACGAGGACGGCGTCGTGGATGGTGACGTCGCGCCCGTCGCGGTCGACCACCGCGCGCGGCCGGGTCTCGGCGGCCAGCACGTCCCACGCGCCGGGGTCGAGCGACGCCGCGACCTCCTCGGCGGTGAACATCATGTCCGGAAAGTGCATGCGGTGGGCGCTGGTGCGCAGGTCGGACGGGTGGTGGCCGACGACGAGCAGGGTGCCGCCTGGCGC
>DASQDS010000617.1:0-11666 GCA_035634075.1 Pilimelia sp.
CACCGAGGCCAGGCCCACCGAGGCCAGGCCCACCGAGGCCAGGCCCACCGACGCCGCACCCACGGACCAGGCCGAGGCCACCGGCCCCGCCGCGACGACCGGGCAGGCGGGGGCCACCGCCCAGGCCGACCAGGCCGACGCCGGCGGCCCGGGAGCCGGCGCGGCCGCCCGGGCCAACGGGGCGAAGCCGGACGCCGCGGCCGCCCCAGCGGACCCCCTGCCGGACGACCGGTTCCTCAACCGGGAGCTGTCCTGGCTGGACTTCAACTCCCGGGTGCTGTCGCTGGCCGAGGATCCGCAGACGCCGCTCCTGGAGCGGGCGAAGTTCCTGGCCATCTTCGCCAGCAACCTCGACGAGTTCTTCATGGTCCGCATCGCCGGCCTCAAGCGCCGCCTCCAGGCCGGCCTGCCGATGCGCGGCGGCGACCGGCTCCCACTGCGCACGCAGCTCGAAATGATCACCGACCGCACGGCGGAGCTGGTCTCCCGGCACGCCCGCTGCTTCACCACCGAGGTGCTGCCCCGGCTGGCCGCCGAGGAGGTGCACCTGCTGCGCTGGGTCGACGTCGACGGGGCCGAGCGGGAGCTGCTGCGGTCGTACTTCCGGCAGCACATCTTCCCCGTGCTCACCCCGCTGGCGGTGGACCCGGCGCACCCGTTCCCGTACATCTCCAGCCGCTCGCTGAACCTGGCCGTCGGCGTCCGCGACCCGGACGGCGGTCCCGAGCTGTTCGCCCGGATCAAGGTGCCGAACAACGTGCCGCGCTTCGTGCCGGTGGAGCGGGAGGGCCGGGGCTACTGGTTCCTGCCGGTGGAGGACCTGATCGCCGCCCACCTCGGCCAGCTCTTCTCCGGCATGCGGGTGGTGGAGTGCCACCTCTTCCGGGTCACCCGCAACGCGGAGGTGGAGGTCGACGAGGACCGCGACGAGGACCTCCTGCAGGCCCTGGAGCGGGAGCTGGCGCGGCGCCGCTTCGGCCCGCCGGTGCGCCTGGAGGTCGCCGCCTCGATCTCCGACCAGGTGCTCGAGACCCTGGTCCGCGAGCTCGACGTGGACGCCCAGGACGTGCAGCGGGTGCCGGGCCTGCTCGACCTGTCCTCGCTGTGGCAGATGTACGGCAGTGTGGACCGGCCGGACCTCAAGGAGCGCCCGTTCGTGCCGGCGACCCACCCGCGGCTCACCGAGGGCGAGACGCCCCGCAGCGTGTTCTCCACCCTGCGCGACGGGGACATCCTCGTGCACCACCCGTACCACTCGTTCTCGACCAGCGTGCAGCGCTTCGTCGAGCAGGCCGCCGCCGACCCGCACGTGCTGGCCATCAAGCAGACGCTGTACCGCACCAGCGGCGACTCGCCGATCGTCGACGCGCTGATCGACGCCGCCCAGGCCGGCAAGCAGGTCGTGGTGCTCGTCGAGGTGAAGGCCCGGTTCGACGAGGTGGCCAACATCGGCTGGGCGCGCAAGCTGGAACGGGCCGGCTGCCACGTCGTGTACGGGCTGGTCGGGCTCAAGACCCATTGCAAGACCTCGCTGGTGGTGCGGCAGGAGGGCGGCCAGATCCGCCGGTACTGCCACATCGGCACGGGCAACTACCACCCCAAGACGGCCCGGCTGTACGAGGACTTCGGCATGCTCACCGCCGACCCGGAAGTCGGCGCGGACCTGACCGACCTGTTCAACGTGCTGACCGGGTACAGCCGGCAGACGGCGTACCGGCGGCTGCTGGTCGCGCCGCACGGCATTCGCAGCGGGCTCATCGAACGCATCGAGCGGGAGGCCCAGCACGCCCGCACCGGCGGCCGCGGCCTGGTGCAGATCAAGGTGAACTCGCTGGTCGACGAGCAGACGATCGACGCGCTGTACCGGGCGTCGCGGGCCGGCGTACAGGTGGATCTGATCATCCGCGGGATGTGCGCCCTGCGGCCCGGCGTGCCGGGCCTGTCCGACAACATCCGGGTGCGGTCGATCCTCGGCCGGTTCCTGGAGCACTCCCGGGTGTTCCGGTTCGGCAACGACGGCCTCACCGAATTCTGGATCGGCTCTGCGGACCTGATGCACCGCAACCTCGACCGCCGGGTGGAGGCACTGGTCCGGGTCACCGACCAGGCGGCCTGCCGCGAGTTGGACCGCGTGCTGTCGATGTCGATGAGCGACGACGTGGAGGCGTTCGAGCTGGCCGGCGACGGGTCCTGGACGCGGCGGGCGTCGACCGCCGACCAGCCGCCCAGCCACCTGCAGACCGCCCTGCTCAACCGCGTCGTCGGCGGGCCGGCCTAGATGTCCGGCGGACGTGGCCCGGTGCGGGCGGCCGGCGGCGTGGTGTGCCGCCCGGCGCCCGGTGGCCCGGTCGTGTGCCTTGTGCACCGGCCGCGCTACGACGACTGGTCGTTGCCCAAGGGCAAGCTGAAGAAGGCCGAGCACCCGCTCGCCGCCGCGGTGCGGGAGGTCGCCGAGGAGACCGGGGTCGCGGCGGTGCCGCGGGCGCGCCTGGCCAGCATCGGGTACGAGTTGCCGGACGGCGTCGACAAGACCGTGGACTACTGGGTGATGGCGGCGCCGGCCGGGGCGACCGCCTTCATGCCGAACGACGAGGTCGACGACCTGAAGTGGGTCCCGCTCGCGCAGGCCGCGGCGGAGGTCAGCTACCCGCACGACGCCGACGTGCTGCGCCAGGCCGCGGCGTTGCCGCCGGTGACGGCCACGGTGCTGCTGGTGCGGCACGCGTACGCCGGGGACCGGGCGCAGTGGTCGGGCCCGGACCGGCTGCGGCCGCTGGACGAGGAGGGCGCGGAACGGGCGGCGGCGCTGGCGCCGGTGCTGGCGCTGGTCCAGCCGCGCCGGGTCGTGTCCGCCCGACCGCTGCGCTGCCGCGAGACGGTCGCCCCGCTGGCCGACCGGCTCGGGGTCCAGGTGGTCGAGGACGGCGCCTTCGACGAGGACGCGGACCCGGGCGCGGCGGCGGCCGCCCTGCGCGGGCTGGCGGCCGGTGGCGAGCCGGTCGTCGTGTGCAGCCAGGGCAAGCTCATCCCGCCGCTGCTGGCCGCGCTGCGGGGCGACGGCACCGCGCAGGCGTACGCCACGGCGAAGGGCGGCGGGTGGCTGCTGGCCTTCGCCGGGTCGGCGCTCGCCGCGGCGGACCGGCTCGGCGAGGCCCGACAGTGACGGAACACACGACGGCCGAGGAGGACAAAAACCCCTGGCAGACCCGCTTTTTGTAGGAATCCCACAACTGCAGTAGTGCGACTTGGTGAGCACGGGTACCACGCGACCCACGGGTATCCAGCAGAGTCATAGGGGTGCTCGCCGTACTCTCCCCAGGCCAGGGCTCTCAGAAGCCCGGCTTCCTGACCCCGTGGCTCAGCCTGCCCGGCGCCGACGCCCGGCTGCGCTGGTGGTCCGCGCTCGCCGGGGTGGATCTCGTGCACCTGGGCACCGAGGCCGACGCCGAGGAGATCAAGGACACGGCGAAGACGCAGCCGCTGCTTGTCGCCGCCGCGCTGCTGGCGGCCGAGCAGCTGCCGATGTACGACGTCTCCGTGGTCGCCGGCCACAGCGTGGGCGAGCTCGGCGCGGCGGCGCTTGCCGGGGTCCTGACGCCGGAGGCGGCGGTGACGCTGGCCGGCGTGCGCGGCCGCGAGATGGCCGCGGCGTGCGCGCTCGAGTCGACCGGCATGGCGGCCCTGCTGGGGGGCGACGCCGACGAGGTCCTCGCCGCCATCGCGGCCCGCGGCCTGCACCCGGCCAACCGCAACGGCGCCGGCCAGGTCGTCGCCGCCGGCGCCCAGGACGCCCTGGACAAGCTCGCCGCCGAGCCGCCGGCCCGGACCCGGGTGGTCCCGCTGCAGGTGGCCGGCGCGTTCCACACCCCGGACATGGCGCCGGCCGAGCGTGCGCTGGCCACGGTTGCCGGCGGCGTTACCCCCGCCGATCCGAGCCGGATCCTGCTGTCCAACGCCGACGGCGCCGCCATCAACCACGGCCGCGAGATGCTCCAGCGGCTGGTCCGGCAGGTCACCATGCCCGTGCGGTGGGATCTGTGCATGCACACGCTGGCCGATCTCGGCGTCACCGCCGTCCTCGAGCTGCCCCCGGCCGGCACGCTCGCCGGCCTGATCAAGCGGGAGCTCAAAGGCCCGGGCGCGCCGGAGATCCTCGCCCTCAACACGCCGGCCGACCTGCCGGCCGCCCGCGACCTGATCGCCCGGCACGGTGCCGCCCCCAGTCACGAACCCACCCCGCAGTTCCGGGTCGTGGTGGCCACCAGCGCCGGCACCTTCAGCCCGCTCGACGGGCTGGCCGAGGGTGACGGGCTGGCGGTCGGCCAGGTGATCGGGCAGGTGGTGACCCGGCAGGGGCCGGTGGACGTGGCCGCCCACGCGGCCGGCGTCCTCACCGAATGGCTCGCCAACCACGACGACCCGGTGGCGCCCGGCCAGCCGCTCGCCCGCATCGGAGGACACGCGTGATGCCCGCGCCGACCGGAAGCCGCATCGCCTCCCTGGGCCATTACCAGCCCGCGCAGGTCGTCACCAACGACGACCTGGCCCGCATCATCGACACGAACGACGCCTGGATCCGCGACCGCGTCGGCATCGCCGCCCGCCGGGTGGCCGACGCCGAGTCGGTCGCCGACATGGCCGCCGCCGCGGCCGACAAGGCGCTCGCCGGTTCGGGCCTCACGGCCGGCGACATCGACCTGGTCATCGTGGCCACGTGCTCGTCGATGGACCGCTGCCCGAACGTCGCCACGCGGGTGGCGAACCGGCTGGGCATCACCGCCCCCGGCGCCTTCGACGTGAACACCGCGTGTTCCGGCTTCTCGTACGCGCTGGCGACCGCCGACCACGCGATCCGCGCCGGGGCCAGCCGACACGCCCTGGTGGTGGGCTCGGAGAAGTTGTCCGACATCACCGACTGGACGGACCGCACCACCAGCGTGCTGTTCGGCGACGGGGCCGGGGCCGCGGTGCTGAGCCCGACCGCCGACGGCGAGGCGCCGGGCATCGGGCCGGTGGTGTGGGGCTCCGCGCCCGAGAAGGGCGACGTGCTGCGGATCGAGGGCTGGCGGCCGTACATCAAGCAGGAGGGCCAGGCGGTCTTCCGCTGGGCCACGACCGCCCTCGCGCCGCTCGCCGTGGAGGCGTGCGAGCGCGCCGGCATCGCGCCGGCCGACCTGGCCGCGTTCGTGCCGCACCAGGCCAACACGCGCATCATCGACGGCATCGCCAAGCGCCTCGGCGCCGTCAACGCGGTGATCGCCAAGGACATCGTCGAGTCGGGGAACACCTCGGCGGCGAGCGTCCCCCTGGCCCTGTCCAAGCTCGTCGAGCGCCGGGAGGTGCCCTCCGGCGCCCCGGTCCTGCTCTTCGGCTTCGGCGGCGGCCTCACCTACGCCGGGCAGGTCGTGCGCTGTCCCTGACGCACCCGACCCGCCCGCCGCAAGCAACCCCATTTGTCGAGAGGAAGACACCGCTATGACCCGTGACGAGATCACCGCCGGCCTCGCCGAGATCCTCGAGGAGGTCGCCGGGGTGAACCCGGACGACGTCGCCGAGGGCAAGTCCTTCACCGACGACCTGGACGTGGACTCGCTGTCCATGGTGGAGGTCGTGGTCGCGGCCGAGGAGAAGTTCGGCGTGAAGATCCCGGACGACGAGGTGCAGAACCTGAAGACGGTGGGCGACGCCGTGTCGTACATCGAGAAGGCCTCCTGAGAAGGCGATACGCGTGAATAGGCCAGACGTTGTCGTCACCGGGCTCGGCGCCACCACCCCGCTGGGCGGGGATGTGGCGTCCACCTGGGACGCGATGCTCGCCGGTCGCTCCGGGGTGAGTGCGCTCACCCCGGAGTGGGCGGCCCAGCTACCCGTCCGCATCGCCGCGCAGCTGACGGTGGACCCCTCGGCGGTGGTGGACCGGGTGAAGATGCGCCGGCTGGACCGCTCGGAGGCGATCGCCCTCATCGCGGCCCACCAGGCGTGGGACGACTCCGGCCTGGCCGGATCCGGGCTCGACCCGGAACGGCTGGCGGTCAGCATCGGCTCCGGGATAGGGGGCGCGCAGACCCTGCTGGCCCAGGACGACATCCTCGAGGCCAGCGGTCCCCGGCGGGTCTCCCCGCACACGGTGCCGATGCTGATGCCCAACGGTCCGGCCGCGTGGGTGGGGCTCGAGCTGGGCGCCAAGGCCGGTGTCCACTCCGTGGCCAGCGCCTGCGCGACCGGCGCCGAGGCCATCGCCCTCGGCCTGGACATGATCCGGGCCGGCCGGGCCGACGTGGTCGTGGCCGGCGGCACCGAGGCCGTGATCCACCCACTGCCCATCGCCGGCTTCGCGTCGATGCGGGCCATGTCGACCCGCAACGACGACCCCGAGCGGGCGTCCCGACCCTGGGACAAGGGCCGGGACGGCTTCGTCCTCGGCGAGGGCTGCGGCGTCGTCGTGCTCGAACGCGCCGACCACGCGGCGGCCCGCGGCGCCACCGTGTACGCGCGGCTCGCCGGCGCGGGCCTCACCTCCGACGGCTATGACATCGTCCAGCCGCACCCGGAAGGGCTGGGCGCCGTGCGGGCGATCACCCGGGCGCTCGCCGACGCCGGCGTGCAGAAGTCAGACATCGTGCACGTCAATGCCCACGCCACCTCGACCCCGGTCGGTGACATGGCGGAGATCGTGGCCCTGCGTGCCGCCATCGGCACGCACCCCGTGCTCACCGCCACCAAGTCGATGTCCGGGCACCTGCTCGGCGCGTCCGGCGCGCTCGAGTCGATCGCCACGGTGCTGTCCATCCGCGACAGCGTCGTGCCGCCGACGATCAACCTGGACGACCCGGACGACAACCTCGACCTTGACGTGGCCGCCCACAAGGCGCGCCAACTCGACATCCCCGCCGCGCTGAACAACTCGTTCGGCTTCGGCGGCCACAACGTGGCCCTGGTCTTCACCCGGGCCTGACCCCGCACCCCCTGGAGGCTCAAGCCGTGACCACCACCTCCGTCGTCGCCGATCAGCCCACCGTGGACTACCGCGACCCCGAGCGGCGCCTGCGCGAGCTCTTCGACGAGGGCACGTTGCGCCTGCACTGCGCGCGGGACGACTCGGGGGTGCTCTGGGCCCGCGGTGAGATCGACGGCACGGCCGCGGTCGCCTTCGCCACCGACGCCACCAGGATGGGCGGCGCCATGGGTACGGCGGGCTGCCGGCACATCGTCGACGCCATCGACACGGCCGTGCGGGAGCGGGTGCCGGTGCTGGGCCTGTGGCACTCCGGCGGGGCGCGGCTGGCCGAGGGCGTGGTGGCGCTCGACGCGGTCGGGCAGGTCTTCGCCGCCATGGTCCGCGCGTCCGGCCGGGTGCCGCAGATCTCGGTCGTGCTCGGCCCGGCGGCGGGCGGCGCCGCGTACGGTCCGGCCCTCACCGACATTGTGATCATGAGTGCCGCCGGGCGGATCTTCGTGACCGGGCCCGAGGTGGTCCGCAGCGTCACCGGCGAGCAGGTCGACATGGAGCGCCTCGGCGGGCCGGAGCCGCACGGCCGGCGGTCCGGCGTCGTCCACGTCACCACCAAGGACGACGCGTCGGCGCTCGCGCAGGCGCGGGCGCTCGGCGCGCTGCTCGGGTACCAGGGCCGGGTCAGCCCGCCCGACGCCGCCGACGGCGACGGGCACGACCTGGCCGCGCTGATGCCCGCCGAGACGAGCCGCGCGTACGACGTCAAGCCGGTGGTCAAGGCGCTGCTCGACGCCCCCGGCGTGGAGCTGCACGCCAAGTGGGCGCCGAACGTCGTCACCACGCTGGGCCGGTTCGCCGGCCGGACGGTCGGCGTGATCGCCAACAACCCGCTGCGCCTCGGCGGCTGCCTGGATTCGTCCAGCGCGGAGAAGGCGGCGCGCTTCGTCCGGATGTGCGACTCGCTCGGCGTCCCCCTGATCGTGCTGGTCGACGTCCCGGGTTACCTGCCCGGGCTCGGCCAGGAGTGGGACGGCGTGGTGCGGCGCGGTGCCAAGCTGCTGCACGCCTTCGCCGAGGCGGTGGTGCCGCGGGTGACGCTGGTGACCCGCAAGGCGTACGGCGGCGCGTACATCGCGATGAACTCGCGCTCGCTCGGCGCGACGGCCGTCTTCGCCTGGCCCGACGCGGAGGTCGCGGTCATGGGCGCCTCGGCCGCCGTCAACATCCTGCACCGCAAGAAGCTGGCCGCCGCGCCCGCCGAGGAGCGGGAGGCGCTGCGGGCGCACCTGGTCGAGGAGCAGGGACGGGTCGCCGGCGGCGTGAACCGGGCGCTGGAGATCGGCGTCATCGACGAGGTGATCGCCCCGGCGGACACCCGGCGACGCATCGCCGAGGCGCTGGCCGCCGCGCCCGCCGCCCGCGGGGCGCACGGCAACATCCCGCTGTGACCTGACGCGGCCGGCCGGATGGTATTGTCCGGCGCGGCCGCTGGTGGGCGTTGGTGACTGGAGGATCTCGATGCTGGCTGGGCTCAAGAAGCTGCTGGGCCACCACTCCGTGTATGTCGCGCTGCAGAAGGGCGTCGGCGCCGATCGGCTGCGGTACCGCTGTCTCGACGAGCTGAAGCTCGCCGACGGCGACACCGTCATCGACGTGGGCTGCGGCCCGGCCTACTACTTCGCCCGGCTGCCGAAGGTGCGCTACGTCGGGTTCGACACCTCCCCGCACTACATCGCCCACGCGACCAAGCGGTGGGGCAACGACCAGGTGGAGTTCCGCAACGAGATCTTCGGCGAGCAGCACCTCGGCCAGCTCCCGCCGGCCGACGCCATCCTGCTGCTCGGCCTGCTGCACCACCTCTCCGACGACCAGTGCCAGGACCTGCTGCGGGTCTCCGCGAAGGCCCTGGCCCCGGGCGGCCGGGTCATCTCCGTGGACCCCACCTTCCACCCCGGCCAGCACCCGGTCTCCCGCTGGATGTCCGCCAACGACCGCGGCGAGTTCGTCCGCAAGCCGGAGGGCTTCGTCGCGCTGGCCCGCGAGGCGTTCGAGGACGTCGACGGCGAGGTCGTCGACGACGCCACCCGGGTCCCGTCGAGCCACTGGATGATGCGCATGCGCGCCCCGGTCCTCGCCACCCGCGACTCCTGACCCGCCGGCGCCGACAGTCCGGCGCTGGCGGCGGGGTCAGGTGGGGAGTTCGTAGACGGCCAGGCGCCCGTTGTCGAAGCGGCGGCGGGCGAGGGTAGCCAGTTCGCCCGCCTCGGGCGCGACGGTGCGGTCCACCACCAGGTAGCGCACGCCGTGGCGGTCCCGCAGCTCGCGCAGCCCGGCCACGGTCGGCGCGCGGAATGCGGCGTCGTTGCGGGCCAGCAGGTCCTGGTCCCAGAACGGGGCGTACGCGTTGCCGCCGGCCCGCGGCGCGAACGCCCAGCCCTCCACCAGCACCCGGCGCTCGCCGTAGGCGCTGAGCCAGAACGACCGTGTGTCGCACCAGCCGTTGGTGACGCTGAGGCAGTGCACATTGGTGGCGAGGACGTCGTCGGGCGAGCTGTTGTCCCGGGCCCACCGGGCCGCGTCGATCCGCGACTTCGGCATCGGCACGACCGCGTACGCCCCGCCGTTCGGCGACTGTGCCGACTTTCGCATGTCCATGATGAGCCCGGGCGCACCGACCGCCAGGACGGCCGTGAGGGCGACCGCCGCGCCGCGGCCGCGTAGGGTCGGCGCCCCCGCGCTGAACGCCCACCACGCCGCCGCCACCAGGCAACCGGCCACGGCGAGCAGCGCCGCCCAGCGCAGCAGCGGCAGCAGGGGGGCATACGCCTGGCCGGGCGGCGGCCCGCCGGCGTACCGGAACTGGAGGACGACGAGGCCGACCGCCAGCAGCCCGGTGGCCGCTGCCAGCGCGGCGGCGCCGCGGGTGCCGAGCCGGGCGCGTTCCAGCACCAGCGCGTACCCCCAACCGGAGAGCAGCACCGCGAACGTGAACCCGGCCCGGGTGAAGTACTGGTTGCCGTCGCTCGGCTGCTTGAGCAGCAGGTAGAGGGCGGGGCCGGCCACCCCGCCGGCGAGCAGGAAGACCTGCACCGGCGCAAGCCGGCCGCGCTGGCGCCACAGCAGGGCGAGGATGCCGGCGGCCCGCAGTTGCATGTTGACCAGGAACGCCGTCACCACCGCGGCGACCACCAGCCAGTGCGCCGCAGCGGAGCGCTCGGGCGGGCGCTGCCAGTAGCGGTCGAAGCTCCAGCCGGGGCCCCACTCCACGCCGTAGGTGCGGAAGCGGTAGAGCACCGCGGTGGCGAAGAGCTGCGCCGCCCCCGCGAGCAGGCCGGCAGCCACCACCGCCCACGGGATCCGGCGTTGCGTGACCAGCACGACCACCGCGGTCACCAGGAGGGCCACCGCGACGACCGGCACGGAGCTGGCCTTCGCCCCGCTCGACGCGAAGAGCAGCAGGGCCGCGAGGACCAGCGCGCCGCGCCCCAGCGCCGGTGCGGCCCGGGCGCCGCGCCCGGCGGCGACGTCCGCCAGCACCGCGATGAGCGCGATCAGCAGCACCCAGCTGTAGATCATCGACATGCCGTGCCAGATGACGAACGACGCCTGGGTGCCGAACGGCATCGTCACCGGGTGGGTGAAGTTCGTTTCGCCGACGACCCAGAACAACACCGCCGCGGCGGCGCCGGCCAGCGGCTTCCCGCTCACCCGCCAGCCGGCCACCGCGGTCAGCACGACGGCCGCCGCGCACAGCGCCGGGATCGTCAGCCGCAGCGCCACCACCGGCAGGTCGATGTGGCCGACGATGCTGGTGGCCGCCATGTGGGCGTACCCGAACCAGTGGTAATCCAGCGGCTCCGCGGCCACCTGCGGCACGTGGATCGGGAACCGGTGCTTGGCCTCGCCGGCCAGGGAAAGCTGGTACGCGAGGTCCAGGTATTGGTTGGTGCCGTCGGAGGTGGGCAGGACCGGGTTGCGGCTCAGGAATGTGGAGCTGAGGTACGTGGTGAAGAAGGCGACCACCCCGGCCACCGTCCACGACCAGGGCACCGGCACCGGCGCGTACCCGCGCGGACGCCAGTGCCGGCGCAGCGCCGGCACCGCGGCGAACGGCAGCACGACGGCCACCGGCCACGTCCACAGCCAGCCCAGCTGGTCCAGCGCCGCGAACAGGGCCCACGCCGGCAGTTCCAGCGCCAACCCGACCGCGGCGCCCATCGCCACGTCCTCGACCAGCGTGTGCGGCGTGCGGCGCAGCGCGCGGTACACCAGCGTCCCGGGCAGCAGGACGGCGAGGGCGACGTACGCGGCGTATCGGGCCACGTCGGCGGGGGCAGTGTCGGCGACCAGCAGCACCGCCGCGACGTACCCCACGCCGGCGACCAGTGGGAGCCACCGCCACGGCGCGGCCGGGCCAGCCGGGGGCTCGACCGCCGGCGCGCCGAGCCGCTCGGGCGCCGCCGTGCTCACCGTCGCACCCCCGTGGGCGTGGCTGATCTCCGCGCCGGCCGGCGCGAGCGTGCGCAAGGTTATCAGCCGGCCAGGACCCCCGCGGTGCCAGCGAAGCCGAGGAAGAACACCAGCGCGACCGCCTCCGCGCCGACCCCGGCCACGCTCGTCGCCGTCGCCCGGGCCGGCCCGCGGATGGCCTCCTGGAGGCGGGCGTCGGACACGACCATGGCCATCTGCAGCAGACCGATGGACACCGCGATCG
>DASQDS010000618.1:0-17486 GCA_035634075.1 Pilimelia sp.
CGGCTGGCCCAGCGCCGGGCGCGGGTGCCGGCGCTGCGCTACCCCGACGAGCTGCCGGTCAGCCAGCGCCGGGACGACATCCTGGCCGTCGTCCGGGACCACCAGGTGGTCATCGTGGCCGGCGAGACGGGTTCGGGCAAGACCACCCAGCTGCCGAAGATCTGCCTGGCGGCGGGCCGGGGCGTGCGGGGGACGATCGGGCACACCCAGCCCCGGCGGCTGGCGGCGCGCACGGTCGCGGACCGGATCGCCGAGGAGCTCGCCGTCCCGCTGGGCGGCGCCGTGGGCGACAAGGTCCGCTTCACCGACCAGGTCGGCGACGACACGATGGTCAAGCTGATGACGGACGGCATCCTGCTGGCGGAGATGCAGTCCGACCGGCTGCTGCGCCAGTACGACACGCTGATCATCGACGAGGCACACGAGCGCAGCCTCAACATCGACTTCATCCTGGGGTACCTGCGGCAGCTGCTCCCCCGCCGGCCCGACCTCAAGCTGATCATCACCTCCGCGACGATCGAGACGGGCCGGTTCGCGGCGCACTACGGGGACGCGCCGGTCGTCGAGGTGTCCGGCCGCACGTACCCGGTGGAGGTCCGCTACCGCCCGCTGGTGGACGACTCCCCCAGCGCTGACGACGTCGCGGACGGCAGTGGGGACGGCGAGCCGCGCGACCAGATCGAAGCCATCTGCGAGGCCGTCGACGAGCTGCGCACCGAGGGGCCCGGCGACATCCTCGTGTTCCTCAGCGGCGAGCGGGAGATCCGCGACACCGCCGACGCCCTGCACCGGCGGAACCTGCCGGAGACGGAGATCCTGCCGCTGTTCGCCCGGCAGTCCAGTGCGGAGCAGCACCGGGTCTTCGCGGCACACCGGGGGCGGCGGGTGGTGCTGGCCACCAACGTCGCGGAGACGTCGCTGACCGTGCCCGGCATCCGCTACGTGATCGACCCCGGGACCGCCCGGATCTCCCGCTACAGCCACCGCCTGAAGGTGCAACGGCTGCCCATCGAGCCGATCTCGCAGGCGTCGGCCAACCAGCGGGCCGGCCGGTGCGGCCGGGTCGCCGAGGGCATCTGCATCCGGCTGTACGCCGAGCAGGACTTCCTCGCCCGCCCGGAGTTCACCGAGCCGGAGATCCTGCGCACGAACCTCGCCTCGGTCATCCTCCAGATGACGGCGCTGGGGCTGGGCGACGTCGCGGCGTTCCCGTTCGTCGACCCGCCGGACCGCCGCAACGTCGCCGACGGCGTGCGACTGCTGGAGGAGCTGGGGGCGCTCGACGCGCAGGCCGCGCTGACACCGCTGGGCCGGCGGCTCGCCCAGCTGCCGGTGGACCCCCGGCTGGGCCGGATGGTGCTGGCGGCGGAGGCCAACGGCTGCGTCGACGAGGTCATGGTGATCACCGCCGCCCTGTCCATCCAGGACCCGCGGGAGCGGCCGGTGGACCGCCAGCAGGCGGCGGACGAGAAGCACGGGCGGTTCGCCGAGAAGGACTCGGACTTCCTCGCCTACCTGAACCTGTGGCGCTACCTGCAGGAGCAGCAGCGCGAGCTGTCCTCCAGCGGCTTCCGCCGGATGTGCCGGGCGGAGTTCCTCAACTACCTGCGGGTCCGCGAGTGGCAGGACCTGCACAGCCAGCTCCGCCAGGTGGTCCGCACGCTGGGGGTGAGCCGCAACGACACGCCCGCGCCGGGCCAGGCCGTGCACACCGCGCTGCTCGCCGGGCTGCTGTCGCACATCGGGGTGTACGACGCCGACAAGCGCGACTACCTCGGGGCGCGGGGCGCCCGCTTCTCGATCTTCCCCGGCTCCGCGCTGTTCAAGCGCAACCCGCGCTGGGTCATGGCGGCCGAGCTGGTGGAGACCTCCCGGCTGTGGGGGCGGGTGGCCGCCCGGGTCGAGCCGGAATGGGTGGAGCCGCTCGCCGGGCACCTGGTCAAGCGCTCGTACAGCGAGCCGCACTGGGAGCGCAAGCAGGCCGCCGTGATGGCGTACGAGAAGGTGACCCTCTACGGGCTGCCGATCGTGGCCCGCCGGAAGGTGAACTACGGCCGGATCGACCCGGAGCTGTCCCGCGAGCTGTTCCTGCGGCACGCGCTCGTGGAGGGCGACTGGCAGACGCCGCACGCGTTCTTCGCCGAGAACAGGGCGCTGCTGGCGGAGGTCGAGGAGCTGGAGCACCGGGCCCGGCGGCGCGACATCGTGGTCGACGACGAGACGCTGTTCGCCTTCTACGACGAGCGGGTCCCGGCCGACGTGGTGTCTGGCCGGCACTTCGACTCGTGGTGGCGCAAGGCCCGCCGCGCCGAGCCGGACCTGCTCAGCTACTCCACGGCGATGCTGGTGAACGCGGAACGGGCGGCGATCAGCCCCGCCGACTACCCGGACACCTGGCGGGACGGCGAGCTGGAGCTGCCGCTGTCGTACCAGTTCGAGCCGGGCACGGCCGCCGACGGCGTGACCGTGCACGTGCCGGTGGCGCTGCTCCCCCGGCTGGACCCGGCCGCGTTCGCCTGGCAGGTGCCCGGCCTGCGCCGGGACCTCGTGACCGCCCTGATCAAGTCGCTGCCGAAGGCGACCCGGCGGGCGTTCGTGCCCGCGCCGGACTTCGCCGCCGCGGCGCTGGCCGAGATCGGCCCCGACGACGGCCCGCTGCTGCCGGTCCTGGAGGACCAGCTGCGCCGGTTCACCGGCGTGCTGGTGCCCCGCCACGAGTGGGACTACGCGCGGGTGCCCGAGCACCTGAAGATGACCTTCCGGGTGGAGGACTCCGACGGTGAGCCCGTCGCCGAGGGCAAGGACCTGGCGGCGCTGATCGAGAAGCTGCGGCCGGCGGTGCGGGAGGTGCTCGCCGCCGGCGACGACGGGGTCGAGCGGGCCGGACTACGGACCTGGGACCTCGGCGAGCTGCCGCGCACGGTGCACCGCCGCCGCGGCGGCTTCGCCGTCACCGGCTACCCCGCGCTGGTCGACGAGGGCGACACCGTCGCCGTGCGGGTGCTGGAGAGTGCGGCGCAGCAGCAGGCGCGGATGTGGCAGGGCACCCGCAAGCTGCTGGTGCTGAACGTGCCGCCCCCGCTGCGGATGATCCAGGCGCGGCTGTCCAACGAGGCCAAGCTGGCGCTGAGCCGCAACCCGCACCGCGGCGTGCCGGCGCTGCTGGCCGACTGCGTGGACGCGACGCTGGACGCGCTGATCGCCGAGCACGGCGGCCCGGCCTGGGACGCGGCCGGCTTCGCGGCGCTGCGCGACGCGGTCCGCGCGGAACTGCCGGAGCGGCTGTACGCCGTGGTCGGCGACGTGCGGCGGGTGCTGGCCGCGGCGTACGCGGTGGAGAAGCGGCTGGCCGGCACGTCGAACCCGCTGGTGCTGCCGGCCCTGGCCGACGTGCGGGCGCAGCTCGGCGGGCTGCTCTACCCGGGCTTCGTGGCCACCACCGGCGCCGCCCGGCTGCCCGACCTGCTGCGCTACCTGCGGGCGATCGAGCTGCGGTTGGACAAGCTGCCCGGCAACCCGCACCGGGACCGGGAGGCGATGCGCACGGTGCACGAGGTGCAGCGGGAGTACCGGGAGTTGTTCGACCGCCTGCGCGGTGGCGGCCCGCACGCCGCCGAGCTGACCCGGATCCGCTGGATGATCGAGGAGCTGCGGATCGCCCTCTTCGCCCAGGCCCAGGGCACCCAATACCCCATCTCCGACGTCCGCCTCTACCGAGCCATGGACGACCTGTCGGCCTCCTCCGGGTGATCAAGGGATTGGTGCCACGACACGCCGGGCGGAGTGGTACCAATCCCTTGATCACGCGGACGGGTGCGGGGTTGCCGTGAGCGCCGGCGGCGGTCACGGTCCGGGGACAATGGCCCGATGGGCGACCGGTTGACCGAGTACCGCCGCAAACGGGACCGGGCGCGCACGCCGGAGCCGGTGCCGGGCGAGCCAGCAGAGCCGGCGGCGGGGCGGGGTGACACGTTCGTCGTTCAGCAGCACCACGCCCGGCGCCTGCACTGGGACCTGCGGCTGGAACGCGACGGCGTGCTCGTCTCCTGGGCGGTGCCGCGCGGCCTGCCCCGCGACCCGGCACGAAACCACCTCGCCGTGCACACGGAAGACCACCCGATGGAGTACGCCGACTTCTCCGGCGAGATCCCCGCCGGTGAGTACGGCGGCGGCCGGATGACGATCTACGACCGGGGCACGTACGTCACCGAGAAGTGGCGCGACGACGAGGTGATCGTCGTGCTGCGCGGGCAGCGGGCGGCCGGCCGGTACGTGCTGTTCCGCACGTCCGGCCGCGACTGGATGGTCCACCGGATGGACGGCCCGCCGCCGGGGTGGCAGCCGATGCCCGAGGTGGCCGGGCCGATGCGCGCGACCGCGGCCGGCCGGCTGCCCGCGGGGGACGCGTGGGCGTTCGAGCTGGCGTGGGCGGGCCTGCGGGCGTTGGCGGAGGTGTCCGGCGGGCGGCTGCGGCTCGTCGACGCCGGCGGGGCGGACCGCACGGCGGCCTTCCCGGAGCTGCGCGCGCTGGCCGAGGCGCTGGCGCCGACCGAGTGCCTCCTCGACGGGGTGGTGGTCGCCTTCGACGCCGCCGGGCGCCTGCTCGGCGACGGCCCGGCGCGGCGGATAGCGGCCGGCGACACCGCCGCCGGGCGCCGGTACCGCAGCGGCACGCCGGCGCAGTACCTGGCCGTGGACCTGCTCTGGCTGGACGGCCGGGCGACGCTCGAGGTGCCCTACGCACAACGCCGGGAGCTGCTCGCCGGCCTGGACGTGGTCGGGCCGCACTGGCAGACGCCGCCGCACTTCGCCGGCGCGGGCGTCGGCGCGGCCGTGCGCGCGGCGAGCCGGGAGCGCAGCCTGCCGGGCGTCGTCGCGAAGCGGCTGGACTCGCCGTACGAGCCGGGCGCGGCCAGCCGCTCCTGGCGGCTGGTCCGCAACCCGCCGCCGTCCTGAGCCCGGGCGCGCCGGCCGGTGGTGCGCGTCAGAACCGCGCGCTGGCCTCGTCACCGCCGAGGCCCGGCACGGTGGTGTCGTCCTGGATGGCCGCGACCACCTCCGGCCGATCCTCCAAGGCCTCGATCCGGCCGCCCTCGCCGGGGCGGCCGGCGGTGCCCTCCATCGGGTCGCCGAACAGGTCGTCGGCCGGCACCGCGACCTCCTCGGCCGGGCTGTCCGCCCGCTCCCGCGGCGGCGCCACGCCCGTCGTACCGCCGACCCTGTCGTTCTCGGGTTGGATGTCCATGCCTGGCTGCATGTCGAAACCACCTCCTGGCGTACGCGATACCCCCGGGCGACCGGGTTGACGCTTCGCGGGCGGAGCCGTCAGCGGGTGACGACCACGCGTTCGTCCGGCACGCAGTGGGTCATGGTGAGGCCGGCGACGTCCCGGGGCGGGTTCTTGCCCAGGTTCGCCAGCCGCTCCCGGTCCTCCGCCGTCAGGTCCTGGCTGGCCAGCGGCTGCAGGTGCGCCACGTCCGACGGCGTGATGCCGAGGCCGTCCCCGACCCGCAGCCCGAGGTCGTTCTCCACCAGTAGGAAGTGCCACACCATCCGCTCCTGGATGGGCCGCTCGCACTGGGCGAGCAGGGTGACGAAGTTGTGCACGAGGTCGTCCCGCTCCCAGTCCTCCATCAGCAGGTAGCGCTGCCCGGCCTGCAGGTAGTCGTTGGTGCGCGGGAGGCGCTTGCGCGTCAGCCGGCCGTTGATCACCGGACCCTGCTCGTCGTGGGTCGGGTACGCCGACTCGCGCAGGCCGCCGGTGATCGACGGCTCGTAGTTGACGTGCGGGTTCTCCCCCGCGCCGTCCTGGAAGTAGGCCATCTGGCCGTCCCGCTGGTTGGTCCGCACTGTCGCGTTGCGCGCCTGGTTCACAGGCAGCTGGAGGTAGTTCGGGCCGACCCGGTAGCGCTGCGTGTCCGAGTACGAGAACGTGCGGCCGACCAGCATCTTGTCGTCGGAGAAGTCCAGCCCGTCGACCAGCACGCCGGTGCCGAAGGCGATCTGCTCGTTCTCGGCGAAGAAGTTCGTCGGCATCCGGTCGAGGACCAGCCGGCCCACCGCCCGGGGCGGAAACTCCTGCTCCGGCCACGTCTTCGTGTCGTCGAGCGGGTCGAAGTCCAGCTCCGGGTGCTCCTCGTCGCTCATCATCTGGACGAGCAGCTCCCACTCCGGGTAGTCGCCGCGCTCGATGCTGTCGTACAGGTCGCGGGTGGCGTGCCCGAGGTCGTTGGCCTGGATGTTGGCCGCGTCCTCCTCGGTCAGGCTCTTGACCCCCTGCCTGGGCATCCAGTGGTACTTGACCAGGACGCTCTCGCCGTCGGCATTGATCCACTTGTACGTGTTCACGCCGAAGCCCTGCATGTGCCGGTAGTCCGCCGGGAGGCCCCGCGGGCTGAAGAGGTTGACCAGCATGTGCATGGCCTCGGGGGTCTGCGACATGAAGTCGAAGATCCGGTTCGGCTCCTGCCGGAAGGTCACCGGGTCGGGCTTGAGGGAGTGGATCACGTCGGGGAACTTGACCGCGTCCCGGATGAAGAAGACCCCCAGGTTGTTGCCCACCATGTCCCAGTTGCCGTCCTCGGTGTAGAACTTCACGGCGAAGCCGCGCGGGTCGCGCGCGGCTTCGGAGGAGTCCCGGCCGCCGATGACGGTGGAGAAGCGCAGCGCGACGTCGGTGCGCTTGCCCCGCTCGGCGAACAGCTTCGCGCGGGTGAACCGGGCGATCGGCTCGTCGCCCCACGCGCCGTACGCCTCGAAATAGCCGAACGCGGTGACGCCCCGGGCGTGCACCACCCGCTCCGGGATGCGCTCCCGGTCGAAGTGGCTGATCTTCTCAAGGAAGTGGTAATTCTCCAGCGTGGCGGGGCCGCGGGCGCCCACCGTCCGCTGATTCTGGTTGTCATAGATCGGGTGTCCCTGCCGGTCGGTCAGAACCGGGCGGTCGTCACCTGGCGCCGGCGGCTTGCTGGCCACGTCGGTCATTGTCGGTTGCTCCCTCTTTCCTCGTCCGCCTGCACGGACGGCCACGCCGCGGCTCGCGCGACGCGCCCCCCGGCGCGGCCCACGCGGGGGCCGTCCGCCCGTCCCGGGCGTCGCCACCCGCGGTCCGGCGCACCGTCCCCACCACGGCGCCGGCCGCGCTCCGCCCACCCTAGCCGCCTAAGGTGTCGAACCCGGCAAGTCGGCCTCCCTCCGGACGGGGCGTCGGCGGGTAGCCGGCCGGGGTACGGCCGCGGCGGGTACGGTCGCGCCGGCGCCGCCGGTGTGGGCGGCCTGGCCGGGGCGCGCGACATCGGCGGCGGGTCGGCAGCCACGGCCGCCCCGGCGATCCGGCGGGTGAGATCCTTCACACCTGGCAGCGCCTTCCCGGGCCGCCGCCGCGCCGGGCCGGCGCCCGGCACCGACCGCATTGGCGGTCGTCGAAACGTGCCGTCGGATTGGATTCTTCGCCGTGGCGCGCCGTGCCACTTTGCGGCACACTGTCTCCCACGGGGGAGAATACGATTTCCGCTCGTTATTGGAGTGCGTGTTTAGGGCCGCACATCATGCCAGTACGACCGCCCGATGAGAAGGCTTCCGTCCGAGAGTCGACCTAGGCGGTGACGTAGCGCCAACGTCTGCTCACAATATGACGCGAAGGCGGAGCGGTGCTCTGCCTCGGGGAGGCCAGTGCTAGGTGGGAGCCGGCTCTCCTCGCGTACCGGGTAGGTCGTGGGCCGGCGGGGCACCGCCGGCCCACGGCGACCACCAGGGGGTTTGGCGGCGCGGACGGCGGGAAGTGCGGTTGCCAACCCGCCGACCACGAGCCGCCTGTGGGGGTACGCGATGTCGATCGCCCGCGTGAAGCCGGTCGAGCAATCCATCTCCGACACCGACGAGCCCGGGCGGCGGCTGCGCAAGAGCCTCTCCGCGCTGGACCTCACGGTGTTCGGCGTGGGCGTGATCATCGGCACCGGGATCTTCGTCCTCACCGGACAGCAGGCGGCGGTCAACGCGGGCCCGGCGATCGTGCTCTCGTTCCTCATCGCGGGGGCGGTGTGCGCACTCGCGGCGCTCTGCTACGCCGAATTCGCCTCCACCGTGCCGGTCGCCGGGTCGGCGTACACCTTCTCCTACGCCACCCTGGGCGAGCTGGCCGCGTGGATCATCGGGTGGGACCTGTGCCTGGAACTCGCCCTCGGCGCGGCCGTCGTGTCGCGCGGCTGGTCGGCGTACCTCGCCTCGCTGTTCGACCTGCCGCCGTGGCTGGCCGGCGACGCCGCCCGGCCCGACTGGGGCGCGGTCGCGATCGTCGCCGTGCTCACCGCCGTCGGCGTCGTCGGCACGAAGCTGTCCGGGCGGTTCACCGCGGTGCTCGTGGGGATCAAGGTGGCGGTAGTGCTGGCCGTCATCGGCTTCGGCCTGTTCTTCGTCAAGGCCGCCAACTACTCGCCCTTCCTGCCACCCGGCGAGCCGGCCGAACGCGTGTCCGGCGGCGAGGCGCCCCTGCTCCAGGTGCTGGCGGGCGTGACGCCGCAGCACTTCGGCTGGTTCGGCGTGCTGGCCGCCGCGTCGATCGTGTTCTTCGCGTACATCGGCTTCGACGTCGTGGCCACCACTGCCGAGGAGACCCGCAACCCGCAGCGGGACATGCCGCGCGGCATCCTCGGCTCGCTGGCGATCTGCGTGGTCCTCTACATGGCCACGGCCGCGGTGATCACCGGCATGAGCCCGTACCGGGAGCTGAACACGGGCGCCCCGCTGGCCAAGGCGTTCGACGACGTCGGCCAGGCCTGGGCGGCCAACCTGATCTCCCTGGGTGCGCTCGCCGGGATCACGACCGTCATCCTCGTCCTCATGCTCGGGCAGTCCCGGGTGCTGTTCGCGATGGCCCGCGACGGGCTCCTCCCGCCCCGGCTGGCGGCGGTGCACCCCCGCTTCGGTACGCCGTGGCTGGTCACCGTGCTCGTCGGGGCGGTCGTCGCGGTCCTGGCCGCACTGATCCCCCTCTCCGAGCTGAGCGAGCTGACCAGCATCGGCACGCTGTTCGCGTTCGTCCTGGTGTCGATCGGCGTGGTGATCCTGCGGCGCACCCGCCCCGACCTCAAGCGGGCGTTCCGCGTGCCCTGGGTGCCCTGGTTGCCGGCCGCCAGCGTGCTGGCCTGCCTGTGGCTGATGCTCAACCTGCCGGTGCAGACCTGGGTGCGGTTCGCCGTCTGGATGCTGCTCGGGCTGATCGTCTACGCCGTCTACGGACGCCGGCGCAGCCGGCTACGCCGGCCCTGAGAGCGCCTCAGGCGGGGGCCTTGAACGGGTCGTGCGCGGCCAGCAGCTTCTCCAGGCGCGCCTGGTCCACCCGGCTGAGGACGGTGTTCGTCTCCTGCTCGTCCCGCACGCACTTGGCGAGGGTGAAGGCGGAGGTGACGACGTAGAGCAGGCCCAGCCCGAGGAAGGCCCGGATCCAGCGGTCCACCGGCAGGTAGCAGACGGCGGTGGCCACGGCGATCACGGACACGGCGAAGGAGATGACGGCCTGGGCGTAGAACGCGGTGGTCGTCTTGCTCTGTGGCGATGTGGTCATGCCAGCAGCCTCGCGGCCGCCGCGCGGCGGCACATGAGTACGCCACCCCACGTGCCGTCGGCCGGGCGGCCGGTACGTCGCGGCCGGACGGCCGGCCAGGCCTGCCGACCGCGGGCGGTCGCCCTATGCTCGCGGGCATGCCCCCTTCCTCGGACGCCGCCCTGCGGGTGGTCGCCTCCGATCCCCCGGCCGCCACCGGCGCCACCGTCGTGACGATGACCGGCAATCTGGACATCGACAGCGCGCCGACCCTGCGCCGGGCGCTGGACGAGCTGCTCGGGCGGTCGGTGGTGCGGGTCGTCGTGGACCTGTCGGAGCTGGGTTTCTGCGACTCGATCGGCCTGTCCGCGCTGGTCGACGCCCACCGGGTGTGCACCCGGGCGGGCGGCTACTTCCGGCTGGCCGGGCCAACCCCGGTCCTGCGCCGCGTGCTGGGCGTCGTCGGCCTGGCGGGCCGCCTGCCCATCTTCGACTCCGTGCCGGCGGCGCTCGCCGCCCGCGACGGCGAAGCCGGCGCGTAGCGGGAGGGCGCGCGCGGCCGGCGGCGCTGCCGGAACGGACGGCCGGGGCCGCCAGGGCGGCCGGGGCGGCCGAGTGTTACAAGTCGCCACCGTCCCGTTGCGGTCCGGTGAATTCCTGGCGCCGGGCCAGCCCGCCGGGCGGCGCGGCAGCACAATCAGGACAGTCGATAGGAGGCTCGATGGCGCTCACTCCCCAGCCTTCCCCGCTGTGGCTGGCGCAGGTCGTCGACAACGAGGTCCAGGCCGGCCGGGTGATCAGCTGGATCGTGGGTGACCTGAGCGCCAGCAACCCGGACGCCAGCTCCGTGGCCCAGCCCATCGTGGTGTTCGCCGACGACGACGGCTTCGTCTGGGCAACGATGCCGGCGTCGCGGACGGCGCCGCGCTTCGTCGGTGACACGCGCGACCAGGTGGTGGGCGCGGCCGGCCGGTGGGTGCGGGAGCGGGAGAAGGTGGCACCCGCGCCGGCGGGTCCCCCGTGAGCGGGCCGGCCGGCTGGGGTATCACGTAACGATGGAGCACTTCACGATCGCGACCGTCGCCGAGCAGAGCGCCGACTTCCGCCGGGTCCTGTGGACCGGCAAGCACACCCAACTGGTCATCATGACCATCCCGCCCGGCGGGGAGATCGGCGAGGAGGTCCACGACGGCATCGACCAGATCCTCACGTTTGTCAGCGGCACCGGCGAGGCGCTGGTCGCTGGCGAGCGCCGGGACGTGACTCAGGGTGACCTCGTCGTGGTGCCGTCCGGCACCCGCCACAACTTCCGCAACACCGGTCCCAACCCGCTGGTGTTGTACACGGTGTACGGTCCGCCGGAGCACGCTGACCAGGTCGTCCACCACACGAAGGAGGAGGCGGACGAGGCCGAGGCCGCGGGCCGCGACGAGCCCCCGACCGCATAGCACGCCCAAATTCACCCGCCCATTCTGCCCGGATTTGCCGGTGTCGATGGGTTATGAGCGGTGTTCCTCGGCCCGCCTCGCGGGTACGCTCGGCCACGACCTCCGTTCGGCGGCGCCGCCCCCCGGCGCCTACGGGGGCCCGCCTAATCGCCACCCGTGGCGAGCCGGGGAACCACCGTTCCCGGGGTGAATCCGCGCGAGCGGTAGGGATCCTTCCGTCCCGAACCCGTCAGCTAACCCGGCCGGCGGCAGGGAAGGGACGCGAAGCGTGCACATGCACATCGGCGTGAGTAAACGCTGGGCGATGCTGGCGGCGCTGCTGGCCGGCATGCTCGTGGCGGCCGGCCCCAGCGGGCCGGTCACCGCGGCCCCCGCGCCCGGGCAGGACGACGAGGGCGGGTCGAACACGCTGCGGGAGCAGCTGGACGCCGCGAGCAGAGGCTTCCTGGCGGCCCGGACGGCGATGGCCGCCTCGCAGCGCCGGCAGGCGCAACTGGCCACCCGGCTCGGCACCGTCGAGAAGGAGCTGGCCGCCCGCAGCGCCGTCGTCGGCAGGCTCGTCGGCGTGGCGTACCGGGGTGGGCGCAAGGGCCCGATGACCGCGCTGCTCACCAGCGACACGCCGCAGGGCCTGATCGATCAGGTCGCCACCCTGGACGTGCTCGCCGCCAACGAGAACGCCCAGGTGCGGGACCTGCTCAAGACCCGGGCCGACGTGACCCGCGCCCGGGCCGCCGTCGCGGCGGAGATCGCCGGGCAGCGCAAGCAGATGCAGATCATGACCGCGCGCAAGAAGCAGGCCGAACGCGCGCTCGTCGCGGTCGGCGCCGGCCAGGCCACCAGCGGGCCGAACGGCGGGGTGGCGCGCGCCAAGCCCGCGCCCCGCGAGTCCGACGGGTCGCTGCCCAGCCAGGGCTGCTCGATCGACGACCCGACGACCGGCGGGTGCATCACGCCGCGGACGCGGCACGCGCTCAACCAGGCCAAGGCGGCCGGGTTCACCCGGTTCGTGTCCTGCTTCCGCAATGGCGGCTCCGGCGAGCACCCCAAGGGCCGGGCCTGCGACTTCGCCGCCCAGCGCAACGGCTTCGGCGGCGTCGCCACCGGCGGCGACCGGACGTACGGGGACAACCTCGCCGCCTACTTCGTCCGCAACGCCGACCGGCTCGGCGTGCTCTACGTGATCTGGTTCAAGAAGATCTGGCTGCCCAGCAGTGGCTGGCGCACCTACGGCCGGGCCGGCGGCGACCCCTCCAGCGACCACACCAACCACGTGCACCTGTCGGTGGTCTGAGCGCCGCCGGTCGGCGTACGAACTGGTTTGCCGTCGCCTGGTTTGCCGCCCATTCACCGCGGTACCCGAAGGGAAACAGCGGCGTCTCCACCGGGCCGACCGGGGAGCCGCCCCACCCGATCGGGGAAGCGGTGAGGGACGGATGAACTGGATCACCCGAGGTGTCACGGTGGCGGCCGTGACAGCCGGGGGCGTCGTCGTGCGACGCGTGCTGACCACGCGCCGGCGCGGCCACTGGCCCACGGACAAGCAGGTAGGCGCCGTCGGCGCGGCCGCGAAGGACGAACCACCACGGTGGTACGTGGTCACGGTGAACATGCAGCTGGACGAGGTCATGCCCGCCGGGCAGCTGCCGGAGCCGCTCGCCGAGCTGGGCGACGCCATCGAGGTGCAGGTGCGGCCGGCGCCCGGCGACAAGGGCACCGAACTGGCCGCCCGCCTGACCGACGGCGAGCCCAGCGGGGTCGGCGGGGCCGTCGCGCGGCTCACCGGCGCCGACCCGCGGCAGGACGTGCGCTCGGCCCTGCGCAAGGCCAAGCAGCTGCTGGAGACCGGCGAGGTGCTCAGCGCCCACTCGCCGCCGACCGCGAAGTCCACGCTGCTCAACAAGCCGCTGGAGCTGGCGATCGACCGGTCCGCTGGGGAGGGACGGCTGTGAAGGCACTCTGTTGGGAGGGCACCAACAAGCTGGCGGTGCAGGACGTGCCCGACCCCCGGCTGCTCAACCTCCAGGACATCATCGTCCGCGTGACCCGCACCGTGACCTGCGGCTCGGACCTGCACCTCATCGGCGGCTACATCCCCTTCATGAAGTCCGGGGACGTGCTCGGCCACGAGTTCATCGGTGAGGTCGTGGAGGTCGGCACCGAGGTGCGCAAGCACAAGGTCGGCGACCGGGTGGTGGTCTGCTCGTTCATCTCCTGTGGCCAGTGCTGGTACTGCACGAACGGCCTCTACTCGGCCTGCGACAACGGCAACACCAACCCCGGCATCACGGACGTCATGTGGGGCGCCACGCCCGGCGGCGTCTTCGGCTACTCGCACGCGATGGGGGGCTTCGCCGGCAGCCACGCGGAGTACATCCGCGTCCCGTACGCCGACGTGGGCGCGTTCGCGGTCCCCGACGGCGTCAGCGACGACCGGGCGCTGTTCGCCTCGGACTCCGCGCCGACCGGCTGGATGGGCGCCGACCTCGGCGGCGTCAAGCCGGGCGATGTCGTCGCCGTCTGGGGCGCCGGCGCGGTCGGCCAGATGGCCTCCCGGGCCGCCATGCTGCTGGGGGCCGAGCGGGTGATCACCATCGACAGGTACGACTACCGGCTGCAGATGACGGAGCAGTACATCGGCTCGGAGACGCTGAACTACGAGCGCACCGACGTCGGCGCCGAGCTGCGGGAACGCACGGGCGGGCGGGGGCCGGACGTGTGCATCGAGGCGGTCGGCATGGAGGCGCACAGCCCCGGCCCGCAGTTCGCCTACGACCAGATCAAGCAGCAGCTGCGGCTGCAGAGCGACCGGCCGAGCGCCGTCCGCGAGGCCATCTACAACTGCCGCAAGGGCGGCAGCGTCTTCATCCTCGGGGTCTTCGGTGGCTTCGTCGACAAGTTCCCGCTCGGCGCCATGATGAACAAGGGCCTGACCGTGCGGGGCGCGCAGCAGCACGGGCAGCGCTACATCCCGATGCTGCTGGAGCGCATGCAGCGCGGCGAGCTGGTCACCGAGCACCTGGCCACCCACCAGATGCCGCTCGACGAGGGCCCGGAGGGTTACCGGATCTTCAAGGAGAAGGTCGACGGCTGCGTGCGCAGCGTCTTCGTCCCGTAGGCCGCGAACGGCGGGTCCCGTCGCGGGCGCGACAGGGCCCGCCGCCCGGGTTGCCGACGGCGCGCGCCGGCGGAGAATGGAGGCGGAGGACCGACCGTGCCCCGTTTCTGGCCCCGCGCCGCACTCGAGCCGCCACCGGAGTACGTCGGATTCGTGGCCCGGCACCTGCCGTCGCTGCGCCATCACGCGACGCTCGCGGTGGACGGCAGGCCGGGCGCCGACGAGCTGTACCCCGCCGCGTTCGAGGACGTGGCGGCGCGGTGGCGCCGCTTCGAGCTGCTCCGGACGCGGCTGGGCCGCCCGGACGCCGCCGACGACTACCTGCACCGGGCGTTCGCCCGCCGGCTGGAGCGGTGGCGGGCGGAGCAGATCACGCCGGTGGACGTGGTCGTGTGGCAGGGCGACCGACCGGCGGCCGACCCGGAACCCACCGTGTCGGCCGTTGCCGTCGGGCCGGCGCCCGCCGCGACACCGCCGGCTGCCGGGCCGGGGCCGGCCGCCGGACCGGTGCGGGGGCCGGCTGCCGGACCGGTGCGGGGGCCGGACCGGCGGTACGCCCCGCCCCGGTACAGCAGCGTGGCCGAGCGGCTGGCCCCACACCTGCGACCGGAGCCGCGGGAGGACTTCACGCCCCTCGCCGAGGCGTCGATCGCCTGGTGGCACGCGTACGTGGCCCGCCGCCGGCGGCACAACTGGACCCGGCTGGCGGCCCTCGCCATCACGCTGGCCGCGCTGACCCGGGTGACCGTCGACGACCGGGCCATTTTCACGGCCCCGCCGCCGGGCCCGGCCCCCGCGATGGTGGCGGCGCACCGCCGCTGACCGCGTTACCGCGGGGGGTGGTGGGGGTGGGTGCCCTCCCGCGGCGGGATCGCCGGCTCCTGGCCGGGTTCCACGACGACGAACTGGCCCATCATGCCGCGGTCCTCGTGGCGCAGGACGTGGCAGTGGAACATGTACGGCGCCGCCGGATCGGCGTGGTCCGCGAACCGCGCGATCAGCGCGAAGTCCACCTCCGGCGGCAGGTAGAGCGTGTCCTTCCAGCCGCCCAGCGCCGCGGGCGGCCGCCGGCCGTCGACGCTGAGCACCTGGAACTGCACGTCGTGCACGTGGAAGCTGTGCGGCGTACCCTCGCGGCTGCTCACCTGCCAGACCTCGACGGTGTCCTTGCGCACCACCGCGTCCACCCGGTCGAGCGCCATGTCGCGGCCGTTGATGTTCGTCCCGCCGAGCCGGAAGGTGCGGGTACGGACCGCGTCCGCCGGGTCGAGGCGCGGTACGTCCACCAGCCGGGCCGGCACCGGTGGGCTCGCCGCCAGGGTGCCGGCGGCGCGCAGCTCCAGGATGTCCAGGGTGTCGGCGCCGCCGGCGAACCGGGCGCTGAAGCCGACCCCCAGCGGCGGCGGCGTGCTGCGCAACACCGCCCGCTCGCCGGGGCGGACCGCCACCACGATCTCGGCCCGTTCACCGGGCGACAGGAACACCCGCCCGGTGGTGTGCGGCGCGGGCAGCAGCCCGCCGTCGGTGCCGATCAGCGCGAACTCGCGGTCGTCGGCGAAGCCGAAGTCATAGCCGCGGGCGTTCGACGCGTTGAGCAGGCGCAGCCGGACCCGTTCAGTGCGCACCGGCAGGTAGGGGGCGAGCGTGCCGTTGACCACCACGGTGTCGCCGAGGGTGCCGACGCTGTTCAGGAACCCGTTGCCGGCCACGAGGCGGTCGCCGTCGAAGGACTTGTCCTGCACGATGACCGGGATGTCGTCCACGCCGTAGCGGCGGGGCAGGGCCAGGGCGCCCTCGGCCCCGTCGTCGACGATGAACATGCCCGCGAGTCCCTGGTAGACGTGCCGGGCGGTCTCCTCGTGCGGGTGCGGGTGGTACCACAGCGTGGCCGCCGGCTGGTCGACCCGCCACGCCGGTGACCACACCTGCCCGGGGGCGACGCTCTGGTGCGGGCCGCCGTCCATCCGCGCCGGCAGGTGCATGCCGTGCCAGTGCACGCTGGTGCTCTCCGCCAGCCCGTTGTGGACGCGCACCTCGACCTGCTCACCGCGCGCCGCCCGCAGCGTCGGCCCGAGGTACGCGCCGTTGAAGCCCCAGGTCCGCACCGGTCCGTCGCCGAAATCGTGGATGCCCGCCGCGGCACGCAGGTCGAACACCCGCCGGTCACCCGCCATCTGGGACGGGGCCAGCGGTGGGATCGCCAGCCGGTTCGCGAACCCCACATCGCCGGCCGTGGACACCGTCGCCGCCGAGAACAGCCACGTGCCCAGGCCGACCACGACACCCCCCGCCAGCACGGCGAGGCTGAGCACGGCCGTCAGAACGCGCCGCATGCGGCTCACCCCTCTTTCTGAATCTGAGGTCAGGCTCTCTACATGTAGGCTGCCTGCATATCCGAGCCACGTCGACCCTCACCGCCCGATCCCAGGGTCATCTCGGGGACCTCCCCCACTCCCGGGTCACCGGGCAGGGGTGAGGATCCCCGTTGGGGGGAATGGTGGGGGCATGGTTCGTGCCGCGATCTTCGGGGTCATCGCCTCCAGCGCCCTGATCATCGGCGCCGGGATCGGCGCCCGCTTCCGGCTGCCGCAGCGGGTGCTCGCCATGCTGCTCGCGTTCGCCGCCGGCTCGCTGATCACCGCGCTGGCGTTCGAGCTGTTCGAGGACTCGTACGAGCACGGCGGCGCGTGGACCTCCGCGCTGGGCTTCGCGGCCGGCGCGGTGGTCTTCACGGTCATCAGCACGTGGCTGGACCGCCAGGTCGCCCACCCGCGCGACACCGCCGGCTCGGCCAAGCTGGACACCGCCGCCGCGAGCACCGAACGGGACTTCTCCCCCTCAGCGGTCGGCAGCTCCGCCGGGCTGGCGCTGCTGGCGGCGGTGACGTTGGACGGCGTCCCGGAGAATCTGGCGCTCGGCATCACCCTGGGCGGCGAGGGCGGCGGGCTGGTGCTGCTCGTCGCGATCTTCCTGTCCAACCTGCCGGAGTCGCTCGTCGGCGCGGCCGCCATGCGCGAGCAGGGCCGCTCGGTCACGTACGCGATGGGCATGTGGACCGGCGCCGCGGTGCTGCTGGCGGTGTCCGTCGTGGCCGGCCGGGGCCTGCTCGCCGGCACCGAGGGCGCCGGGGTGTCGCTGCCGCTGGCCTTCGCCGCCGGCGCGGTCGTCGCGTCGCTGGCGGACACGCTGATGCCGGAGGCGTACGAGAAGGGCGGCCCCTACTCCGCCCTCGCCACCGCGGCCGGCTTCCTGCTCAGCTACGTGCTGTCGGTGGCCTGACGACATGCCGGACGCCGGTACGGGTGGCGTCGGCGGTTACCTCCTGGAACCCGTCGGGTCGGTCGAGTCACCGCTGCGTCGCCGCGAGGACGCCCCGAAA
>DASQDS010000619.1:0-13699 GCA_035634075.1 Pilimelia sp.
CGCCAGGCAGGCGGCGAGCCCGCAACACCGGCCCGCGCGGAGGTCCCGGCTGACCAGACCAAGCGACATCTACCTCGCGCCCTTCCCGGAGGACTCGCGCGGCAGGCCACCGCCCGGCGACGAGTCGTACGCCAATCTCGCCCTCGTGTACGCCGACCTCGTGGAGAGCGGTGACCGTTCACCAGCTAAGACGATCGCCGCGCAGCACGGCGGCGCCAGCGGTACCTGGGCCAACCGGATCGCTGAAGCCCGCCGACGCGGGTTCCTCACCCCCGTCAAGTCCGGCGAAGCCGGAGGCGGGCTCACCGACGCGGCCACGGAACTCCTCGGGATCGGAGGCGACGATGAGTAGACGACCACTCGCCCTCGGGGAGCACGGCGAGATCGAGGCGACACCGCAGGTCAAGGACGCCGCCGGCAAGTGGAAGCGCGCACCGTCATCCCGCAGCGCCCAGCGGTGGCGGGCGCGCTGCTATCACCGTGGACATGACGGCGTTGTCGGCGAGATCTCGCGGGATGCCAAGACCAAGCGCCTCGCGACGGATGCGGTCGAGGCCGCGCTCAATGAGCGGCAGCACGAGGGCGTCGAGATCACGTCCAACTCCCGCATCGTCGTGGCCGGGGCGCACTGGCTGACGCAGATCAAGCGCACCGACTCGCGGCTCAGCGAGCGCACGATCGAGGCGTACGAGAAAGGCTTCTCCCGCTACGTCGACGTGGCAGGCTCCAGTATCCGCGGCCTGACCTTGGCTCAGGCCAACGACCCGCAACGACTCCGGACGTTCCTGCAGAAGGTCGCCGACAAGCATGGCACCGGCTCAGCCAAGATGGCCAAGAGCATCGTCTCGGGCATTCTCGGCCTCGCCGTCGACAACGGCGTCCTGGCGTCCAACGCGCTACGACAGGTCCGCCCGGTCACCTCCCAGGCCGCCAAACCGGTCACGCGGGAGCGGGACACAAGCCGGGCGCTCACCCGGGACGAGCGGGATGCGGTCATCGCGTACGCGGACAAGATGGCGCTCGACGAGTCCGTCACCCCGCCCACCCGGCGCAAGCGGCAAACCGTTGCCGACCTGATGGCGTTCATGGCCGGCACGGGCGTCCGCATCAACGAGGCCCGCTCACTCCGCTGGGAGCACCTCAACCTGGACGCCAACACCGTCGACGTCTACGGCACCAAGTCGAAGTCATCGGAGCGGCGCCTCACGCTCCCCGGCTGGCTGACCGAACGGCTCAAGACGCGGGCCGAGCGAACCGGGACCGAGGGTCTGGTGTTCTCGTCACCCCACCACCTACGCCAGCCGGAGCGGCTCTGGGACCAGAGCAACTCGGCCAAGGCCGTCGCCAAGGTGTTCGCCCGCAGCGGCTTCGGCTGGGCCACCCCGCACACCCTGCGGCGGACGGTCGCTACGCTGCTGCACGAGGCTGGCGTACCGATCGCGCGCATTGCCGACCAGCTCGGCCACGCGGACCCGGCGATGACCGCCAGCGTCTACCTGGGCCGGGATTTCATGGGCGACAAGACGGGGGTCGCTGAGCACCTGTAACACCATGACGGGTAACAAAACAGGTAACCGGCTCACGGCACGCGCAGCCGAGCGACCTGTCGACGCAGGTCGCGGGCACAGTGGGTGGGCCGCCGGGGATTCGAACCCCGAACCTAAGGATTAAAAGTCCTCAGCTCTGCCGTTGAGCTAGCGGCCCGCGGCTGTCAGGGTAACCCGAGCGCCGGGGGACCGTGGTGTCCGATCCGGCTTGAGCCCTCCCTACCCAACCCCCGGCCATCCACAGCCCGGGTCGGGTTATCCACAGGCACGGTGAGCAGCGAGACGCGCACCGAGCGGCTGACCCCCGGGCCGGCTCTCCGGGGCGGACCGGGGTGGTCCCGGATATGCCCGCCGGCAATTCTTCGTCAGGCTCCCCCATGACGACGGACTGCACAGGGGGTCGGGATGAAGAAGGTGCTTCTGGCGCTGGTGACGGCGGCGACAGCGGTGGCGGTGGTCGGGGCGCCGGCCGCTGCCGCGCCACGGAAGGCGGATCGGGCCGCGTTGCAGGGCGCGCTGGACGGTGTCGTAGCGGCCGGCGCGGTCGGCGCGCTGGTGGAGGTGCGCGACCCGCACGGGCGGTGGCGGGGCAGCAGCGGCGTCGCCGCACTGGGCACGACGCGGCCGGTTCCGGTCGAGGGCCGGTTCCGGGTCGGCAGCATCACCAAGATGTTCGTCGCTACGGTCGTCCTGCAACTGGTCGGCGAGGAGCGGCTGCGCCTCGACGATTCGGTCGAGGCGTGGCTGCCCGGAGCCGTCCCGTCGGGTCACCGCATCACCGTGCGCCAGCTCCTCAACCACACCAGCGGTGTGTACGACTACCTGTACACACTGCCCCTGCCGCCGCGGCCGGAGTTCCTGGACAACCGGTGGCGCACGTGGACCGCCACCGAGCAGATCCAACGCGCGGTGGCCAACCCGCCGACGTTCGAACCGCCGGGTTCGGCCTATGCCTACTCGAACACCGGTTACCTCCTGCTCGGCCGGATCGTCGAAGAGGTGACCGGCCGGTCGTACGCCCGGGAGATCGAGCGCCGAGTGATCCGGCCGTTGCGGTTGCGCGACACCTCGGTGCCGGGGACGTACCCGCGGATCCGCGGCCCGCATCCGCGCGGCTACGTGCCGATTGCCCGGGACGGCGGGATACACCTCGTCGACTACACCGAGATGAATCCGTCGGTCATGGGTGCGGGCGGCGAGATGATCTCCACCGCGGGGGACCTCAACCGGTTCGTCGCCGCCCTGCTCGGTGGGCGCCTGCTGCCGGGCCGCCTCCTCGACGAGATGAAGACGCCGGGTGTCGCGGGCAGGAGGTACGGTCTCGGGTTGGCCTGGCGGGACACCTCGTGCGGGGTCCGGGTGTACGGCAACGACGGCGACGCCTTGGCGTACCAGGCCTGGTCGTTCGCCACGGAGGACCGCCGCCGCCAGGTCACGGTCGCGCTCACTCCCGACTTCAGCGGTGACCCCGACGACGCCGTCGACGCCTTCCTCGACAAGGCCTTCTGCGCTTGACCGCCGCGTGGTCGTGGGAATGCCGCTCAGGCGGGGGTGAGGACGGTCTTGCCGGACAGCCGCCCGGCGGCGGCCTGCTCGTGGACGGCGGCCAACTCGGCCAGCGGTCGCCGGTCGGCCACCTCGATGTGCAGTTCCTTGGCATCGACCCGGGCGACCAGCTCGGCGAGCTGAGCCGCGTCGCTGCGGACGAAGACCCGCACCGTCCGTACCCCGCGCCCGGCGTCCGCCGGGCCGGGGGTGGTGGTGCTGACGAAAGCCCCGCCGTCGGCCACCAGGTCCACCAGCCGCACCGTCTCCGCCGGGCTGGTACCCACGAGATTGAGCACCACGTCGAACCGCCGCCCGGCCACCGCCGCAGGCACGGGGGTGGCGGTGTAGTCGACGAGCTGGTCCGCGCCGGCGGAGCGGACGCGGTCAGTGCTGCGCGCGCTCGCGGTCGCGGTCACGGTGGCGCCGGCCCGCTTGGCGAGCTGGACCGCGTACCCGCCGACCGCGCCGCCGGCGCCGTTGACCAGCACGCTCTGACCGGCCTTGAGGCCGGCGTGCTCGAACAGCGACTGCCAGGCCGTGAGCCCGGCAGCGGGCAGTGCCGCGGCGTCGGCCAGCTCGACCGTCCGGGGCGCGGCGGCCAGCGCCTCGGCGGGCGCGGCGGCGTACTCGGCGGCCGCGCCGGGTTCGGTCATCGGCAGGAACGCCACCACCGCGTCGCCCGCGCGCCAACCGCTGACCCCGTCCCCGACCTCGGTGATGACACCGGCGACGTCGACGTTCGGGATGTGTGGCAAGGCGATCGGAAACACCTGCTGAAGCGCCCCCGCACGGATGGCGACGTCCACCGGGTTGACCGAGGTGCCGGCCACCCGCACCACCACCTGCCCCGGACCCGCCACCGGCGGCGGCGCCTCCTCGTGGATCAGGACGTGGCTGCCACCGTACGAGTGATAACGCACTGCTTTCATGATCTCTCCTTCACGCAGATGCTTCGAAGTCGAAGCACCCGCTGACCGTAACATGCTACGAGTTCGAAGCAAGGCCTCAGCGCGGGTGACGACCGGCACACTGCTCAGAATCGGAGCTGTAGGGTGAAAGCGATGACCCGCCCGCCCCGCGACACAGGTGCTGACGGCGCCCCGGCGCTCGATCCCCAGCAGCTCGGGGCCTACTTCGCGCTCATGGAAGCCGTCAGCCTGCTCCAGCACCGCGTCGAACAGCAGCTCCGCGCCGAGGGCGACATCAGCTACGTGCAGTTCCAGCTGCTGGCCCGGCTCGCCGACGCGCCCGGGCAGCTGACCATGACGCAGCTGGCCGACGGCGTCGTCTACAGCCGGAGCGGCCTGACCTACCAGGCCGGCCTGCTGGAAACGGCGGGCCTCATCACCCGCGTCCCCAGCCCCGACGACGAACGCGCCACACTGGTCACCATCACCGAGGACGGCCAGGCACTCGTCGGCCGAGTCCTACCGGGGCACATCGACGTCGTTCACCGGCTGTTGTTCGCCCCCCTGGCCCGCGACGACCTGCACCACCTCGGCGACATCATGACCCGCGTCCGCGACCACATGCGCGCCCAACCACCCCGCTCAGCCGCCCCCCGCAAACGGAACCCCGGCCGCGACTCCCCACCCCCGGCCTGAGGCGGAATACTCGTACGTCATGGTGCTGTCGCGTGCGTGGGCCGTCTTCCTGATCGGGGCCGGGGTGTGGACCTGGGTCATCTGGCCGAGGTTCGCCGTCGCCATCTGGAACGACCCGCGCGCGTGGTCGTCCGCGCAGGTCGGCCGCGGGTCCCCGACGAGTTTCCTCTGGGTGCACGCCGCCCTCATCGTCGCCTCCTTGGCGATCGGCACCGCCATCGGTGTGCTGGGCGTGCTGGCGTTCAGGCGCGGCGGATGAAGGCCGTCAGCCACGCGCGCAGGGCGCCGCCGGCCAGCGGGTGAGGGCGGCGACGATTCGCCGGTCAGGGCATGCTGAGCGAGTGATCGACCTGGATCTCCCGCCGCCGGCGCCCGCCGCGGGCGCCCCGCGACCGCGCCTCGCGCCGGGAGTCGGGCGGCCGGCCATCGCCGCCGCACTGCTGCTCGCCGTGCTGCTCACGCTGGGTGGGGCGGAGCCGGCGGCGCCCGGCTTGCGCCTGGTGCTGAGCGTGGGCGACGACGGGGCGGCCCTGGCGTACGCGGTGAGCACCACCGCGCTGTTCGCCGTCGTGCCGGGCAGCCAGCCGGACAGCCGGTCGGAGCTGCGGCGGTACGCGCTGAGCGAGGGCTCACCGCGGTGGGCCGTGCGCGCCCCGCACAGCGTGCAGGGGTTGCTGCTGGCCGAGGCCGCGCACGTCCTGATCGCCACGTCGGGCGGCGGGCCCGAGGTCTCGTTCCTGGACGCGGACACGGGCCGGGTCCTGTGGCGCATGCCGGCCGTCGACTTCGATCGCACCGCCGTGGTCGACACCGGGCTGCTGTCCGTTATCACCGACCGCGGGGGTGGCGACGCGGGCGTCGGCGGCAGCGCTGAGCTGCGCATGGCGGACCTGCGCACCGGACGGACGATCTGGTCGCGCGCGTTCCCATCGATCGCGCACCTCGGCACCGGTGAGCCCGCCAGCGGTCCGCCCACCCGCGCGGTCGTGGTGACTTCGGCCGGCCGGGCCACCGTCCTGGACACCGCCGACGGCGCCGAACTCGGCGGCGCGGACCTGGGCGTGCGGTTGCCCGTGCAGCCGGGCGACGGCCGCGGTGACCTGACCGACATCATGTCGATCGACAACCGGCTCTACGTCGTGCGCCGGGTCGGCGGTGCGACGTCGATCAGCGCGTACGCCGGCGACGACCTGCGACTGCGGTGGCGGGTCACCGACCAGCCGTACGGAATCCTTTCCGCCTGCGGGCCGGTCCTCTGCCTCGACACCGGGGACGCGATCGTCGCCCTCGACGCACGCGACGGCTCGCAGCGGTGGACGGACACCAGCCGCGCCGTCGCCGTCGCCGTCGACGCGCCGGACGCCCGTGCCTTCCTCGTCGCCTCGACCGAGAGCGGTGCGTTGGACGTGCTCGACCCGGCCACCGGCCGCGTCCAGCAACCGCTCGGCGACGGCAGGGTCGTCGACCGGCTGGTGCTGCGCCCCGACAAGCTCGCGCCCGGCCGCACTTGGGTCGCCGCCCTGGACGCCGACGGTGCCTTCCACGGCCTGGGCTGGACCGACATCGGGGCGGCGGACGGTTGCGACGCCGCCGGCAGGTACCTCGCCTGCGCCACCGAGAGCGGAACGATCTCCGTCTGGCAACTCCCCGCGGGGGTCGCCGGCGGCGCACGCTGAATGATTGAATCAGCGGCGTGCAGCCCAATCGC
Organism: Pilimelia sp.; assembly: GCA_035634075.1. GTDB lineage: Bacteria > Actinomycetota > Actinomycetes > Mycobacteriales > Micromonosporaceae > DASQDS01. The sequence continues at coordinate 6,408 of DASQDS010000619.1, forward strand.
TCCGTTCCGGCGTCGACCGTCACCCCGATTTTGACCTACCCGGATGTCCGCGAGGCGGTCGCGTGGTTGTCCGAGGCGTTCGGCTTCCTCGAGCGGGTGCGGATCGGCGAGAACCACCGCGCCCAGCTCCACTTCGGCGACGGGGCCGTCATCGTGGCGGATGTCCGAGGCGACCGCCGGGCGCCGCGCCCGGGCGAGGTCACGCACGCGGTGCTGGTGCGCGTCGAGGACGCACGGGCCCATTGCGAGCGCGCCAGGGCGCGCGGCGCGCGCATCCTCATGGAGCCGACCGATTTCGAGTACGGCGAGCGGCAGTACCAGGCCGCGGACCCGGCCGGCCACCACTGGACGTTCTCCGAGACCCTCGCGGACGTTGCGCCGGCGGAGTGGGGCGGGGAGACCGTCAACCCGGGCTGATCGCCATCACCGCGCGCGGTCGCGCCGGCGGTTCCGCGCCATCGCGCCGGGCTGGTCGCGGAACGGCGGCGGCACGAGGAACCGGGGGCGGTTGGTGGCGTGCACGAAAACGTGCACCAGGGCCAGCGGCCACGCCATCGTGAAGAGTCGGAGCCCGACCCCGAGCACGCCGTCGATGACGCCTGGCGATGCCCCGAACGGGTCCAGCAGCACGGCGGTGCACAGCAGCAGGAGACCGCCGACACCGGGCACCACCCAGAGCAGGTACGCCAGGTAGGTGCGGGCCGCCAGCCGACCGTACCGCGTGAGCACGGTGTCGGCCGCGGACGCATCGCCACGCCAGATCCGGCGGAACGGCGCGAGCGCCCGATACAGAATGAAGGCCAACGCGGCGACACCGAGCCCACCGTAGGCCAGGTCCCTCAACATGGCGGCATTGTATTCCCACGGCCGACGCCGAACCGGCCTACTCGACGGTGCCCGCCTGCGCCATGGATGGGGTGTCCTTGATGGACAAGGCGGTCTGCCCGAAGTCGGTGCGCATCCGAACGAGCAGTCTGCGCCGCGCGGCCGAGAACGCCGCGGGCTGGTAGCCCTGACCGCCCGTGCGCGCCCGGCTCACCGCCTCCAGACAGAGCAGGTAGAAGTCCACGGTCTCGTCGGCCACGTCGGGCGACGCCACCACCATCAGGTCGTAGACGGCGGAGTTCAAGGCGAGCCGCCGGTCCTCCAGCTCGGCGAGCGCGCCGGCGAGCTCGCCGGCACGCTCGGCCTCCCGGCACGCCGCGACGCGTTTGATGGCCCCGACCACGCGATCCCTGCGGTCGCCACCGTCCCGATCCAGTCTCCTGCCATCCCGGCATTGTGCCCAGCGGCGGCAAGGCGGCCGTGCGACGAGGCGCCGCCCACGGCCCGCCGGTCGGCGGTCAGCTCTGCAGGCCGCCGATGAAGCTGTCCACCGCCCGCCGGAATGCTGCGGGCTGTTCGACCCAGGGGTAGTGGCCGCACCGTTCGATCAGCACGGCTTCGCCTGCGGGGAAGAGCTTCGCCACCGCGAGCACCGGCGCGACGCCGGTGACGCAGTCCTCGGCTCCGCCCACAACCAGCACGGGTGCCGCGACCTCGCCGAGCCGGGTGGCCAGGTCGGCGGGCGGGTCGACGCTGAAGAACGCCCGGCTCGCCGCGTAGCGGAGCCGGCCGATCGTCGCGTGGGCCCGTTCCGCCGCGCCCCAAGTGGCGTACCCGAGCGGGGCCACCCGGGCCTGCCACGCGTCGACGGTGGCGTCGTCCTCGGCGTCCGGGCCGGCGGCCGCAGCGGCCAGGGCCGCGTCGAACGCGGGCTCGCCGCGCCGCCGCTCGACCAGCTCATCAGCGTCCGGGGGGACGTCGACAAGGTACGTCGCCGGCGGCGTGACGAGCACCATGGCGGCGAGCCGCTCCGGGAACTGCGCCGCGTAGCTGACGGCCAGTCGCGTACCCGCCGAATGCGCGAGCAGGTGCACTCGCTCCTGGCCGAGCTGGACGCGCAGGCACTCGACGTCCGCCGCCTGCCGCCAGAACGAGGCGACCGCCGCGGAATCCGGCATCGGGGACCGGCCGACGCCTCGCAGGTGCGGCACGATCAGGCGGTGCTCCTGCTCGAGCCCGGCGAGGTCGCCGAGGTAATCGGGGTGCCGGGCGGCGCCGCCCGCCAGCGTGATCCACGGCGGCGTGCCGGTGCCGCCCCGTAGGCCGTGGCGGTCGTCGTAGTGCAGCTGCCCGCCGTCGGAGCCGGGGAAGGATGGCATCGCCCAACGGTACGGCAACAGCGGTGGCGCCCACGGCCCGTGCCGCGTGGTGGTCGTCGGCCCGGACCGGAGGGTCGGTACGGTGGTCGCGAACCGCGGTGCCGCTGGTTGACCGGTGGGGGGGTGCGCTGAGTGGCGCCTGAACGGCACGGGGAGGCTGCCGGGACCGCGGCGCTGCGGGACCGGCTCCGGCACGTCCTCTGGGTGGGTGGCGGCAGCGGTGCCGGCAAGTCGACGATCGCGCGCCGGCTGGCCGCCCGGCACGGGCTCCGGCTCTACGCGACCGACGACGTGATGTCCGACCATGCCGCCCGGAGTACGGCCGACGACTGCCCGGCGCTGCACGAGTTCGCCGCCATGGACATGGACCAGCGGTGGGTGAACCGGTCGCCGGAGACCATGCTGGAGACGTTCCACTGGTTCCGGGGCGAGGGTTTCGGCCTGATCGTCGAGGATCTGCTCCGCCTGCCGGCGGCACCGGGCGTGATCGTTGAGGGCTTCCGCCTGCTGCCCCGGCTCGTGCGGCCGCTCCTCGCCGTGTCGAGCCACGCCGTCTGGCTGCTCCCGACGCCCGAGTTCCGCCGGGCCGCGGTCGAGAGCCGGGGCTCGACGTGGGCGATCGCCGGGCGGACGAGCGACCCGGAGCGGGCGCTGCGCAACCTGTTCGAGCGCGATCGGATGTTCACCGAACGCCTGCGCGAGGAAGCGAATCAACTGGGGCTTCCGGTGATCGAGGTCGGCACCGGGGTGACCGAGGACGATCTCGCCGAGCGGGTGACCGCGGCCTTCGGCCTCTGACCGCCGCCACTGGCCTGTCCACTGTCGCTTCCCGATCCGCCCCGGGCCGAGGATTCCGGCCGGGCGGGGCGCCGGGCGGGCCTGACCCGGCCCGGCGCCCGTCGTTGTCGTTACCTGGTCGCCGTGCCCGCCCGGCGCCCGCGCGGCGGGGAGGCGTACAGGTTGGGCAGGGTGTCGTTGAAGACGGTGAAGCGGTCCCGGTAGAAGGCGCGGAAGTCGGCCGCGGTCGCCTGGCCGGGGTACGGCGCGCCGCCGCCACCGCCGACCGAGTTGCGCCAGACTAGCGACCACAGGATCCGCCGCGTCTGCTGGTTGGTCTTCAGCGCCCTCAGCAGGTACCCCGTCCACGGCGCCGGGTGGCCGCGGGCCGCTCCGGTCTCGGTCTGGGCGGCCAGCTTGTTGCGCTGCTGGGCCAGCGTCGACACCGTCTCCAGGGTGCGGACGTAGTTGGCGTACTGCTGGTCGAGCGGCGTGGTGTTGGCCGAGTGCCGGACGTCCCAGTAGTTGTCGATGCCGAGGATGTCGACGTACGCGTCGCCCGGGTAGATGTCGAGGTACTCGGTCGCCAGGTTTTCGATGTCCATCCGCGACCGGTCGGGGGAGATGGCCCACAGCAGGTTGTGCGCGCCCTTCACGTCCCGCAGGTAGTGGACGGTGAAGCGCCACAGCTCGACGAAGTTCGCCACCGTGTTGAGGCCGTTGTCCAGGCCCCACCAGAACCAGTCGCCGGAGTGCTCGTGGTACGGCCGGAACACCAGCGGGATCGGCCTGCCCCGGGCGTCGACCAGGTCGGCGTTGAACGCGGCGAACCTGTCCAGCCAGTCCCGCAGGACCTGGTGGTGGGTCCCGCCGGGCAGCACCTGGGCGATCGCGTTCGGGGAGGTGTTGTTGCCGTGCCCGCCACCGGTGACCGGGTTGACGGAGTGCCAGCTCAGGGTGATGACCGAGCCCATCGCGTGGCCCTGCCGGATCCAGCGCTTCATGTTCGCGAAGTCGACGTCGTCGATGTTGACGGGCGCGCCGAGCTCGATCCGCCCGACGTCGAAGCCGAACACCGACGGGTACGCGCCGACGACCTCCTTGACGTCGGAGCGGCCGTCCTCCGCCCACCAGGTGTGGCCGTACGCCAGGTCGTCCTGGTGACCGAACAGCGTGGCCCGGCCTTCGAGCGCCTTGAGGTTGCGGTAGAGCGCCACGGTCTCGGGGGTGGCCCGCGGGTCCACGAGCGCCGGCCGGCCGACGGGGGCGGCCCCGACGGGGGCGGCCGGGGCGGGTGTCGGGCTCACGGTCAACGCCAGGCCGACGACCGTGGCGGCGGCCAGCCCGGCCCGCGCGGCGCGGCGGATGACCGCCGTACGTCGAGGTCCTCCGGTGCCCGATCGCAGTGTGTGCGGCATGCGATTCCCTCCCTGCTGTCGGCTGTTCCTTCGCGGGGCCGCGGTGGGCGGTGGGTCATCGGCGGCCTGCCGGACAGTGACATATTCACATGGATGAGCCACCGGCGTAAGTCGAGCCCATCAGCCGGTAGCCGGCGCCGTCCGGTGAGGCCGGTCAACCGCGGAGAAGTGCGGGGCCGCGGCGGCGGTATGGTCGGCCGGCGGGCTCAGGGCGGAGGTGGTTCGGCGTGCGCGTGCTCGTCACCGGCGGCACCGGCTTCGTCGGGTCCCACACCGTGGCGGCGCTCATCGCCGCCGGGCACGAGGTCCGGCTGCTCGTCCGGTCGCCGGGCCGGATAGCGCCGGCGTTGCGGCCGCTCGGTGTGACCGGGCCCGTCGCCCACGTGGTTGGCGACGTCACCGACGCCGAGTCGGTGCGGCGGGCAGTTGCCGGCTGCGACGCGGTGCTGCACGCGGCGGCGGTGTACGACCTGGACTCCCGCGCCTATCGGGACATCGCCCGGACCAACGTCGCCGGGACGGAGGCCGTCCTGCACGCGGCCGTCGCGCGCGGCTGCGACCCGGTGATCCATGTTTCCAGCTTCGTCGCGCTGCTCCGGCGGCGGGGGACCGCGACCCCGGACTCTCCGCTGGCGGAGACGCGCAGGGGGTACGTCGGCGCGAAGGTGGCGTCCGAGGCCGTCGCGCGCCGGCTTCAGGACGAGGGCGCCCCGGTCGTCATCGTGCAGCCCGGCGCCGTGCTCGGCCCCCACGACCCGCATCTCGGTGACGGGCTTCGCCGGTTGCGGGACATCCTTCGCGGGCACTACCCCTTGTGGCCCAGCGGCGGCACCCACACGGTGGACGTCCGCGACGTGGCCCGGGTGCACCTGGCCGCGTTGACCCCGGGTGCCGGGCCACGGCGTTACCTGGTGCCGGGCCGGTTCGTGGCCGGCCGGACGATGTTCGACACCCTGCGCGCGGTGACCGGGCGCCGGCTTCCGCACCTCATCGTGCCGGCGGCGGCGATGCTCCCCGTCACGTGGGCCGCCACCGCGGCCCAACGGTTCCTCCCGTTCCACCTGCCCTTCGAGCACGAGGGCGTGCTGATCGCCGGCCACGGCACCCGGTGCGACGATTCCCGCGCCCGCCGCGAGTGGGGGATCGAGCCGCGACCGCTCGTGGAGACGTACCGGGACGCGGTGCGGTGGCTGTCCGACGCCGGTCACCTGACCGCGCGGCAGGCGGGCATGCCGGCGCGGACGACGATGTCAGTCCTGTAGCTCCGTGCGCTGAATCTCGGCGAACGCGGCGCCCAGGTACGGGTCGAGCGGTCGGTCGCCCGCCGCCAGCAGGTCCGCCGTCAGCAGCACGGCGTGCCGGGTGAGCACGACCGGGGCCGGCGGCGCGCTCTCCTCGTCCTGGTCGTGGATGCCGAGCGCGCCCGCCAGCAGGAGCAGCATGGTGTGCTGGTCGACGGGCGGCTGCCAGCCGGCGGCCGCCGGTACGCACCGGTCGAGGATCCGGCGGATGTCGTCGCCGTCCACCCCGTCCGGGTGGAGTTCCTCCACCAGCAGCCGGACCACCGCGCCCAGCACCAGGCCGGAGCCCTCGACCGTGGCGAGGGACAGCACGGCGGTGTCGAACGCGTCCCGGTCCCGTTCCCCGGCGGCCGCCACCGCCGCGGCGGTGCCCACCGCGATCGCGCGGGCCGGGGGCGGCAGGCGCCGCCAGGCGGCCGTCACCGGCCGTCGCGCCGTTCAGGCATCGAGGTGCACATCCGGGATCACGAGTGCGGAAGGTAGCCGGGACGCCGCGCGGGCACAAGCCGGCCGGCCGGGCGGCTCCCGTGCGGTCAGCGGGCGATGGGGAGCAGGACGAGCAGTGGCAGGAACAGCAACCACTGGGGGAGCGTCAGCAGGCCGGCGGGGCCGAAGGCCGCCACGCCCACCGCCAGGAAGATGGCCGCGAACGCCGCCGCCAGCACCCACACGTACACCAGGACGGGCGCGGCCACCGCGCGGTCGGCGCCGGCCGCCCAGGCCAGCGCCACGGGGAACGTGGCCAGCAGGGCGGTGCTGACGTGCCAGAGCACCCGGAACAGCTGCCTGGGTGCGGCCGTGAGGTCGGACGCCAGCAGCGGGTCCAGGTTCTCCGGTTGGCCGTCGACGACGTGCAGGACGACGATGGCGAGGGCCAGCGCGGCGGCGGCCCACAGTGGCCAGCGGCGGCCGGCCGATGCCGGCGGGCTCGGTCCCGCGCGGGTGCGGCTACTGAGCACGGCGGCCTCCGGTGGGTGCGGCGACGATCGGGGACTGCGACGGGCGGGGACTGCGACGGGCGGCGGCGAAGGCCCTACCGGGCCGCGCCGGTGTCGGCGGGCGTCGGGCTGCCCGGCGCGGTCGGCGTCCGGCGGACCCGCCTCGCCGCCACGACCGCGAGTGCGAGCCCGGTGCCGAGTGCGGCGGCGGCCTGCGCCCCGGCGATGATCGCCGAGGTGGTCCGCTCCGGCGTGGCGGCGGTGAAGGCGAGATGGTCCACCAGGGTCGTCAGGCGCAGGCCCAGGACGAGCGCGGCGAGCCCGGCGAGGGCGAGCGTCCAGGACGGTGCCGGGCTGCGTCCGGTGGACGCCGCCGCGAGGTGGGCGAGGCCGGCGGCGGCCAGTCCGACGCACCACAGGCCCGGCCAGTCCAGCGCCGTCTGCAGCGCCGGGCCGCTGCCCGGCATGCCGGAATAGAGGAAGAGAAAGAAGACGGCGAAGGTGATTCCTACGCCCACGGGCAGCGCCAGCAGCCATGGCCGCGGACGCATGGCGGGCGCGGTCGCGTGGAACGCCGCCAGGGCGAGGACGGGGACCGCATCGAACAGCAGCCGGTACGAGTGGCTGAGCGCGAACGCCCCGTCGCCGATGGCC
>DASQDS010000620.1:0-6057 GCA_035634075.1 Pilimelia sp.
ACCTACGACGCGCCGTTCGTCGAGTTCCCGGGCGGGCGGGTCGAGGACCGCGCCCTGCCGGAGCCCGCGGGCCCCGACGACGAGGCCCGGCTCATCGCCAAGGCGCTCGCGGTGCGGGTGGCGGACACGCGGTTCACCCTCGACCGGTTGGCCGCTCTGAACCGCGGGCGCAACCCCGACGACGGGCGCCGCCCGCTGCCGCGCGGGCTGGTCGGGGCACTGGACCTGGACCGGGTCGGGATGTTCGGCCACTCGCTTGGCGGCGCCACGGCCGCGGCCGCGATGCACGCCGACCGGCGCGTCGATGCGGGCGTCAACCTGGACGGCACCGTCTCCGGCCCGGTCGTCACCGCCGGCCTGGACCGGCCGTTCCTGCTGGTCGGCTCGCAGGGCCACGACGGCGAGGAGGACGAGTCCTGGGCTGCCCTCTGGGCCCGCCTGCGCGGCCCCCGGCACTGGCTGCAACTGGCCGGCTCCGGGCACATGTCCTTCACCGACTACCAGGTGCTGCTGCCGCAGGCCGGTCTGCCGCCGGCCGAGCTGGAGCCGATGCTGGGAACCATCGACGGGCAGCGGTCCGTCGCGGTCCAGCGGGCGTACGTCCAGGCGTTCTTCGACCGGTACCTGCGCCACGGCGGCGGGCGGCTGCTCGCGGCGCCGTCGCCGCGATACCCGGAGATGCGGTTCCTGCCGTGACCGGACGGCGGCGGGGATGGCGGCCTCGCCCGCGGGTCGCGCCGCCACCTCGGCCGGCCGACCGGCCGGGGACCGTACGGTGTGGGTGGCCGCCGTGCTGCCGGCGAGCGCCGGGTGGGGGTGAGGTCGTGCTGTACGTACCGGCGTGGTGGCGCACGCGGAGTCAGGCGGCGCGCTTCGACCTGCTCGTCCGCGCGTCGTTCTACAGCAACTTCGCGGTCGCCCCCGTGCTGGCCGGCGGCTCCGTCGCCATGGATTTCGGGGGCCGCGCCGCGTGGGTGGTCGCGGCGTTGACCGGCCTGCACACCGGCGTGTGCGTGCTGATCGCGCACGCCGGCGTCGACCACTTCCTCGGCCGGCGCCCCCGGCCCGTGCGGCTCGTCGCGGCGGGCGGTGCGCTGACCGTCGCGGGGGTGGTGGCGGGCTTCCTCGCGTACCCGGAGCGGACCCCCGGCCACCCGGACGGCCCGGCGACGGCGATCTTCCTCGCCCTGGTGGTGTCGTTCGTGACCGCCCTCGCCACGGCGGTCCGGCCACGGGTGGCGCTCGCGGTGGGCGCCGTGGGTGTCGCGGCGGCGTACGCGCTCGCCGCCCGCCAGGGCACGCCCAACCCCGTCGCACCGACGGCCGGGCTGGCCCTCGTGCTCATCTTCCTCGTCTCCCTCTACCGCGCCTCGATGTGGATGCTGGGCGTGGTCTGGGAGCTGGAGAGGTCCCGTCGGGTGCAGGCGAGCCTCGCCGTCGCGGAGGAGCGGCTGCGCTTCGCCCGCGACTTGCACGACGTCGTCGGCCGGAGCCTGTCGGCGGTGGCGTTGAAGGCGGAACTGGCCGCGCAGCTCGGCCGCCGCGGCCGGGCCGAGGCCGTCGACGAGATGGTGGCGGTACGCCGGATCGCCCAGGAATCGCTGGTCGAGTTGCGGGCGGTGGTGGGCGGCTACCGGCACGCCGACCTTGCCGTGGAGCTGGCCGGCGCGCGGTCGTTGCTGGCCTCGGCGGGCATCGAGTGCCGGGTGGTGGGCGACGGCGGCGGGCTACCCGCGCAGGTCCAGGGTGCGCTCGGCTGGGTGGTGCGGGAGGCGGCGACCAACGTGCTGCGGCACAGCGAGGCCCGGGGCTGCACCATCACCCTGGCACCGGCCGGCGGCACCGTGGCGCTGACGATGGACAACGACGGCGCGGTCCAGGCGCGCGCGGGCGACGCCGGGCGGGTGCGGTTCGGCAGCGGCCTCATCGGCCTCGCCGAGCGGGTCGCCGGCCTGGGCGGGACCCTCACCGCGGAGCGCCCGCGCGCCGACCTGTTCCGCCTCACCGCGCAGCTGCCGCTCGGCTCGACGCCCGCAGGCGAGGGGGGCCGCCCGTGACTCCGGAACCGATCCGCGTCCTCCTGGCCGACGACGAGCATCTGGTCCGCGGCGCGCTGGCCGCGCTGCTGGCGCTGGACGACGACCTCCGCGTGGTCGCGCAGGCCGCGACGGGCGCCGAGGCACTGGCGATGGCCCGCGCGCTGCGGCCGGACGTAGCGGTCCTCGACCTGCAACTGCCGGACCTCGACGGGGTGGCGGTCGCCACGGCGCTGCACGGCGACGTGCCGGGCTGCCGGACGATGATCGTGACCAGCCACGGCGTACCCGGTCACCTCAAGCGCGCGCTGACCGCGGGCGTCCGCGGCTTCCTGCCCAAGACGGTGTCCGCCGAGACGCTCGCCGCCGTCGTGCGCACGGTCCACGGCGGTGGCCGGTACGTCGACCCGCAGCTCGCCGCGGAGGCGATCAGCGCCGGAGACAGCCCGCTCACGCCCCGGGAGGCGGACGTCCTGGCACTGGCCGCGGAGGGGGCGCCGGTGGAGGAGATAGCGCGGCGGGCGGCGTTGTCGCCGGGCACCGTCCGCAACTACCTGTCCTCCGCGGTCGGCAAGGTGGGCGGGGCCAACCGCCATGAGGCGGCGCGCATCGCCCGCGGGTTCGGCTGGATCTGACGGCCCGGCACGGCGGAGCCCAGGCCGGCGACGTGCCGACCTGGGCTCCAACCGCGGCGGCGGCGCCGACCGGTTACGGGAGGTCGACCGGCCGCAGCACCCGGTCGATGGCGTGGGCGATCTGCCGGTTGCCCACATTGAGGTTGAACGCGACGACGCGCGGGTTGCGGTCGCTGGTGTCGGCGTCGGCCAGGTACACCAGCTTGTAGCCGTGCCAGGAGCGGACCTGGACGGTGACGGTGGCGCCCAGGGCCGTGGCGAGCCGGGCCCCGTTGGCCTTCAGCGCCGCCCGGCGGTCCACGGTGGCGCCCGGCACGACGTGGTAGAGCAGCACGCTCTCCACCGTGCCGATGCCGAGCCCGGCGACCGCCGCGAACGCCTGCCGCTCGCTGGGGAGCTTGCGCGCGGCGGTGATGTCGCGGACGAGGTCCTGGAACGCGCGGTCGGTGGGCAGGAACGCGGTCAGCGGGACCTTTCCGTCGGCGAGAACCTTGACCGGGGAGGCGGGCTTGGCGGCGAGGACGGCCCGCACCGCCGCGGTCAGCACGTCGAAGTCACGCGGGTTGTGGTCGAACCCCTTCTTGTCCTTCGCCAGCACCTGCGCCAGCGACTTGGTCCCGGCCGGCTTGGCCTTGCCGGCGGCCTGGGCGCCCGGAACGGCTACCACCGAGGTGGCGAGCGCGGCGGCCAGCGCACCCACGGCGAGGCGGGCGGCGATTCGTGCGACGTTCATGTGCGGACCTTTCGACGAAGTTTCCCTCTCGTGACTGCGGTCACGACAAGGGTTCGTCCGGACCCGTCGGCGCGGATGCAGCGATTCTTGCGTCGATTCGTCCTCATGCCCGCCGAGCTCCGCAAGCCCCGCTGCGCCTCGGCGCGCCGAGTGCTACACCTAGCGGCTACCCCCGGGTCACCAGCCTCGGCGGTCCCCCTGGTTTGATGGATCCCGAATCAGGCCTTGACCGTGAAGATAACGTCTAGCCCGTTGTCCGGATGGTAGGTCCACGAGGCGGAGAGTGTAGCGTTCGCCATTGGCTTTGCTTTGAGCTGAGCCTCGGGGATCTCCGAGCTTTCCACGCTCCACTCTGCTGTCTGCCGGCCCTGTAACGCCGTGGTCTGGTTCATTTGCTCGCGAACGTAGTCTGGCAAGCGGGTCACCATACGCACGCACTCCACCATGTAGGTGTGCCCGAATCCATCGTCGTCGGAAACCGCCGGCGCGGCCAGGTCCATGACCAGAGTCCGGCCTGAGTCTTGGGGGAGCTCGTCCGCCAGGCACTTGAAGTTGTTGAAGGAGTACGGCGCGGCCTGAGTTGTCGATGTCGCCGCCCCGGGCTCCCCAGAGCCGCAAGCTGCTACGCCGAGCGCGAACGTGATCGTGCTCATCCCGACAACGCGTCGAACCGACGCGAGAACCATCACCGCTCCCTTGAATGGCGATCTAGCGGCGCGGCCTAAAGTATGCGCGTACCGCCACGCCACGCCTTTCCTGGAGAAGCATTGAGGCCCGTCCCACAGAAGGCAAACACGTTCACCCCAAAGGGTGAGTGACCGGTGAATCGAACCGCGATCGCTGCGGTAGGGCGCCCGGGTTAGGCGCGCGGTGGTTCCTGCAACGACGCCGCGGCGGCGGCCAGGTCGGTTTCCAGCAGCTCGTCCGGGAAGGCGCACAGCGTCAGCGCCAGGCGGACCGCCCCGGTGGCCGGCACCACCAGGCGGACGGCCGTCCCGCGTTCGGCGAACGTGCCGAGCATCGTGTCGAGGAGTCGGACGCCGGCACTGTCGATGAAGGGCACCGCCGTGAGGTCGAGCAGCACCGCCGTCGCGTCCCGGGTGTGCGCGGCGGCCTCCGCGCCGATGGCGGGCGCGTTGGCGGTGTCCACCTCGCCGGCCACCCGGACGACGTCGATCGCGCCCAGCCGGGCCACCGTCACCCACTCGTTGCGTTCCGTCACGCCACCTTCTCCTGCTTGGTGCGCAGCCGCATCGTGATGGTGGTGCCGCCGTCGGTTTCCACCGTGACGTCGTCCATCAGCTGCCGGATCATGAACAACCCACGGCCGCGCGCCACGTCGGCGCGCTCCGGACGCCACGAGCCGCGGTCGCTGACGCGCAACTGCACCCCGTCGGTCGTGCGGACGGCGTTGATCACCACCACGCCCGCCGGGTCGTCCCGGTACCCGTGTTCGATCGCGTTGGCCACCGCCTCGGAGCAGGCCAGCACGACGGCGTGGCCGGTGTCCTCGTCCACGTCGTGGGCGCCGAGCCACCCGCGCAGGTCCTTGCGCAGGGCGGCGATCTGCGTGGCGTCGGCGGGGATCACACGCTCCAGCCGCGGTTCGGCGCCGAACCGCAGGCACAGCAGGCAGACGTCGTCGCGGCGCTCGGTGCCGACCAGCGCGTCCGCCAGTTGGGTGACGAGCTCGGCGAGTGGCGCGTCCCGCCGCTGGCCGAGCGCGTCGCTCAGCAGCGCGAAGCCCTCATCCAGCAGGCGGTCGCGGCGTTCGATCAGGCCGTCGGTGTAGAGCAGCAGGCGGGCGCCGGCCGGCAGCGGCAGCGTGTCCTCCACCCGCGCGGTGCGGCCCACGCGCGAGCCGAGCGGCGCCGACCGCCCGCCCCACAGCAGCTGCGGGTCCGCCCCCGGGGGGTGCAGGAGCGGCGGCATGTGGCCCGCGCAGGAATAGACCATCTCGCCGGTGCTCAGCACGATCTCCGCGTACGCCACGGTGGCCATGTGGGCGGAGGGCAGGCGGTCGACGAACCGGTCCAGCCGCTCCAGCAGGCGGGCCGGGCCCAGCTCGGTGGCGGCCAGCGCGCGGATGGCGCTGCGCAGCTGGCCCATGGTGCTGGCGGCCTCGATCCCGCGACCGACCACGTCGCCGACCACAATGGCCAGCTTGTCGCCGGTGATGAGGAACGCGTCGTACCAGTCGCCGCCGACCTGCAGGCCCTGCGTGGCCGTGCGGTAATGCGTCTCGATGGCGAACCGGCGGTCGGTGGGCAGCACGTCGGCCAGCAGGCTGCGTTGCAGCGTCTCCGCGACGTCGCGCTGCTGCTCGTACAGCCGGGCGTTCTCCAGCGCCAGCGCGGCCCGGTCCGCCACGTCGCGGAGGAAGGGCAATTCGGCCTGCGCCGGGCGCCCGGCCGCGGGCAGCCGCAGGGCGAGGGTCCCCAACACCTTGCCGCGTACGGTGAGCGGCAGCACCACCCGGTGGTCCGCGCCGCCCGGCGCCGCGGCGACCACGACGGGCTCGCCGGTGGCCACGGCCTCCGACACCTCCGCCACCAGGCCGGCCGCGTGGGCCGGCGGCTAGCCGGCCTCCGCCAGCGCGGCGGCGGCGCCCCGCAGCCGCACCGACGCCCACGGCATCACGGCCGGCACCAGC
>DASQDS010000621.1:0-2668 GCA_035634075.1 Pilimelia sp.
TGACAGGCGCTGACAAGCCGCACCGCCCGTCCTGTCAGCGGGGGCCAAGGGCGTTGTAAGCGGCGCACGTGACGGTGTTACCAGGCGCCGGGCACGGCCGCCGGCGACGGGAGTCTCGGGGAAGGGGACGGCGATGGCCACCAGCACGAACGTTCTGAGCACCGCTCGAGCCGAGGTCCTGTTCGTCAGCGACATGTCCGCCAGCGCCCGCGCCGGCCGCAGCGAGGTCGACGCCGCGATCCGAGCGGCCGTGCGGGCCCGCGGGGGCGTCCGCCCCTGCGCCGCCGAGATGGCTGCCGCGTACGGCGACCGGCCGGAGACGGCCGCCGCCCGGATGTCCTGGGCCCGCGACGTCGTGCGGGCCGTCTACCACCGCTGACCGACCAACCACCAACCACCAACCACCACCCGTAGGAGAAGCACATGAGTCACAGCCACTCCACCGCCACCGGCCGGCCGCGCCGGCGCACCACCCTCCTGGCCCTGTCGGCCGCGCTGTGTGGCCTGATGGGCGCCGGCATCAGCGGCCCGGCGGCCGCCGACGACAAGCCCGTCGGGCCGACCCGGGCGGTCGCCCCCGACGGTGCGGTGCCGGCGGGTTTCGCCTCCTGGCGTGACCTGCTCACCGCCCAGAACACCCTGCAGGGGGCGGCCGCGCAGCTCAACCAGGCGGTGCGCGGCCGGCCGGGGTTCGCCGGCCTCGACCTGGCCGTGCAGGACCGGCAGGTGCGGCTCTACTGGCACGGCGCCGTCCCGGCCGACGTCAACTCGGCGGTGACCGCGGTGCGCGGCCGAGCGAGCGTCGCGGTCAAGCCGGCCCGGCACTCGTACCAGCAGCTCGCGGCGGCGGCCGCCCGGCTGACCCGGCGCTCGGCCGACACGGCCCTGGTCGTGCGGGTGGCGATCCCGCCGGACGGGCGCGGCGTGCAGGTGGGCGTGCGCGGCTCGGCGGCGTCGTCCCGTGACCGGCTGGCCGCCGTGGCGCAGGTCCCGCTGGAGGTGGCCGGCGGGGAGCAGATCCAGCCGCTGTACTCCCGCGTGGACGACGTCCCGCCGTTCTGGGGCGGGGCGCGGATCGTCAACGCCCGCACCGGCGGGCAGTGCTCGACCGGCTTCGCCATCGCCAACCGGAGCACCGGGGCGCGGTCCATGCTGACCGCCGGGCACTGTGGCGAGAACGGTGACAGGTTCGACACGGGCACCCGGCGGTACGTCGTCGGCTACGGCACGGACAAGGCCGCCCAGGCGGACACGCTGCGGATCCCGACCAGCGCGGCCGGCCGGACCTACGACGGCGGCGTCGGGGTCAACGAGTTCTCCAAGCCGGTCGCCGGCGCGTGGGACAGCTGGAACGGCCTGTGGGTCTGCACGTCGGGTTCGTTCTCCGGCGCGCGGTGCAACATCCAGATCAAGGGCCAGAACGAGTGGGTCCAGACGTCCAGCGGCTGGTTCTTCCCGATGACCCGGGCCGAGCGGGTGGACTACCAGAGCGCGGCCGGCCAGGGCGACAGCGGCGGTCCGGTCTTCGCCCTCACCGCCGACTACAGCAAGGTCATCGCCGTCGGCACGATCTCGGCCGGCGCCGTGGGCAGCGCACCGGCGGCCTGCACCGGCGTCCAGGGCCGCCTGTGCAGCTGGAAGATCTGGTTCGCCGACGTGGCGGACAGCCTGAACCGCTACAACTCCTCGATCGTCCTCGGCTGAGGTAGCCGACCGCGCCCGGGGGGTGCGGGGCGAGGGGCAATCGGACAACGGTCGGCGGCGGGTACCCAACCGCCGCCGACCGCCGTCGTGTCCGGTCAGCGGGGCTGGTTCGTCCGGGCGGTCTCCAGGATCACCACGTACGTGCTGACCTCGCGGAGGCCGCCTGAGACGATTTCGTGGGCCAGCAGCGCCCCGGTCCGCGGGTCGAAGACCAGCAGCGACCGCTGGTCGTTCGCGCGGTCGTCGAAGGTGATCGCCACACCCCGCCGGCCGGCCCGGTCGGTCACCTGGCCGCGCCACACCCAGCCCGGCGCCTGCGCGACCGCGGTCAACACGTGCGCCCTGGTCCGCTTCGGCACGACGTACCGCGAATAGAGCCAGACGAGATGCTTGGCCACCCCGCTGCCGGCGGCGTCGCCGCCCAGCATCCTGGCGATGCCGGCCTGGTCGGTGGGCAGCGTGGCCGGGTCCCCCGACGGGGGCTCGGCCAGTTCGTAGGGCTTGCCCTCGGGAAGTTCCCCAGGCCGGCTCATCCAGTAGTCGCGCGACGCCCGGTCCGGGAACTGCGGGGTCAACGGGGTGGCCGCGGTGCGGCTGGACCCGTCCGCCAGGCGCCAGGTTCGCCGCTCGCTGACGATGCCCATCACATGGCGCCCGTCCGGGGATGCCTGTATCGGGTCGCCCCACGTCTTCACCCGGTGGTAGGCGTACCGGCCGGTGCGCCCGTCGTAGGGCGCGTCCGCCAACCGGGCGGCGAGGTCGCGGAGCCGGGCGCCCGCCGCCGGCGGGTCGGCGTTGACCTCGAAGGCGATCGGCACCAGGACCGGCCCGGCGTCGGCGTCGGCGCCGGGCGGCGGGGCGGCGCGGGGCGGTCCCTCGTCGCCGATGGGCATGGCCGAGTAGGCCACGACGGCGGCGGCCAGTGCCCCGGCGGCCAGGACCAGCCGGCGGTTCCGGCGCGGGG
>DASQDS010000622.1:0-12147 GCA_035634075.1 Pilimelia sp.
CCCGGCGCATACCGCCGCGATGCTCGTCGCCGAGGAAGGCCGGCGCGACCCTGAACTGGCGGGGCACGTGCAGGACTGGCTGACCGATCTTGAACGCCAAGCGACTGCCGGAACGTTCCTCTACTCGATCAACGACTACGCGGTGCTGCTGCGCAAGCCATAGCCGCCCTCGAGTCAGCCGCTGCGAGGAGACCGCTCTACCTGCACAAAGGGGCTCGCTGGTGTTTTGCGCTCCGTCCCTGCCGACAGCGGCGAACCCCGGTCGGGAAATGCGGGACTAACCCCGTGACAGCACATCAAAGACTTTGGAACGGAGCCCTTTAATGAATCAACCATCAGCGGTCGCTCGTGGCGGTCCCGCCGCCGCCCGCGTCACCGTGGCCGTGCTGCTCGCCGCGGCGGTGGCCGCCACCGCAGCGCCGCCGGCCGAAGCCGGCCCGGCCCCGCCGAACCGGCCGGTCCCGTCGACCGACACGACCCCGCCGCGGGTCGAGGACGTCCGGTTCTCGCGCGCCTCGGTCAGGGTCGCCGGCCTGGCCCTCGTACCGGTGACGGTGTCGGTCCGCATCACCGACGCCTCGGGCGTCGACGAGGTCCCGCACGCCATGACCCCCTCACCGTCGCTCGTACTGAGCCCCGTACCGGGCTTCCGGTCGCTACTGCGTCCGGTCCTGACCCGCACCTCCGGCACGCCCACCAACGGCGTGTGGAGCGCCACGGTCAATGTGCCGTCCACCTGGAACGGCACCGTGCGGATCACCACGGTGAACGTCGCGGACCGAGCGGGCAACGTGCTGAACAAGGAACTCACCGGCGCGCTCGCCCCGGCGCTGCGGGTCAGGGGGACCCACCGGCCCGCACTGACCTTCCGGTACTCGCTGCTGGACGGGGGCGGCTTCCGCGTCCACGGCCGGGCGTACTTCACCGACACCGGCCGGCCGATCGCCCGGCTGCCGCTGGGCGCGGCGCTCGGGAGCCCCTGCGACCTGGAAGGCGGGGCGAGAAACAACATGGTGACCGATCGCCGCGGCCGCTACGAGAGACGGTGGGAGAACGTCGCCCCGGACACCGAAGCCTGTGTCGCGCTCATCGGGCGGGCGGCGCCCGGGCAGAACCCCTCGGTGCTCGCGTACCGCCTCGGCCCCGCACCGCAACCGGTCATCCCCGACGCGGCCCTGCTCCAGCCGGCGGACCTGTACGGCGCCACACCCGAGCCCGTCACCGACGACTCCTGGTCGCCGCTGCGCGCCCCGCGCCCGTGCGCGGATCGTCCGCTTCCCGGCACCGCCCTGCGTCGCGCCAACCGCGCCATCACGGCGTGGTTCGGGGTGGAAGGCGCGGTGACGCCGACGGTCGTCCTAGAACACCTCGCCACCTACCGCCCCGACGGCGCCCAGCGATACCTGCGGGAGCTTCGTCGGGCGCTCGCCACGTGCAACGGGTCTGACCCCGAGGGCGGCCGTTGGACGGTACGCGCCACCGGCGTCGCCGGCGACGAGTCCCTGCTGCTGAGGCGCCGCACCTACCTCGATCACGTCGCGACGTACCACGACACGTACCTCGTCGTGGCCCGGACCGGCAGCGTCGTGATAATCGTGGCCGACACGGGCTGGGAGTTCGGCAGCGGCGACGAGGCGCTCGTCCGCGAACTCGGCCTCGCGGCCGTACGGCGCGCCCAGATCCTGAACAAGTAGCCCGGCCCCGAAGCGTCCCCCTCGGCCGCGTCGGCCGAGGGGGATGCCGTGTGTGTGTCGGGCGGTGACCGGCTGGCCCGGCCCGGCCGGCGACCGCCGTGTCGTAGCCGACCGACCGGTCGTCCGGCCGTGGCGGTCGACGGGCTCGCCGCCGGGCATCGCCAAGGTCCACCGGGAAGGCTCAGCCACGAACGCGATCCCTACCGGCGGACCAGGTCGGCCGGATCAGTCGGCGAGCATGAGATCGCCGGGCGAGCCCAGCCAGATGTTGCGCATCTCGGTGCCGGCCACATTGCATGGCCTGGACGGCGTGCCGGTGCTGGCCTCGTTGCCGCCGCTGATCACACCCACCGCGTAGATGATCCCGTTGGCGTTCTTGGCGTACATCGGCCCACCGGAGTCCCCGCGCCTGGTGCACGCACCCGCAGACTTGATGGCGGTGAAGACGTTGCGCGCCACGAGATCACTCGAGCAGGTCATTGTCGTCTGGTATCTGTACCGGCCGGGCCGACCGACCGCTGGCCGGCGCACCCGGTCCGCCGTACTGGACGCGGCGGTGTGGCTGGCCAGCGAGCGGGGGCTGGACGGCCTCACGCTGAGCCAGCTGGCCGGACACCTCGGGGTCAGCAAGCCCGAGCTGTTGGCTCAATGGGCCTCCAAGGAGGAGCTTCTGCTGGCCTCCCTGCGGCGTCCGCCGGCTGTGGACCGTCCACGAGCACCGGCCGGCGTTCTGGTTGAGCCCAACCGGAGTTTAGCGGCTTGTGGCTCGGGTTCGGATTTGTTGATTCAGGCTCGTTCGGGCAGGTCGGGGGTCCTGTAGGAGCTGGGTGGTGTGGGTGCGAGGCGGCGACGGAGCCACAGCCGGGCGGCTGCGGCTCCGTCGGCGTGCGAGGTGGCTCAGAATCGGGTGTTCGTGGCCCACGCTGCCCGGTAGTTCACGTCCCCGGTCGGCGTACCGGGGCCAATGATGATTTCACCGTAGCGGCAGTAGACGACGACATTGGAGTCATCCTGCAGGGCGAGCACTGGTTGCTCACCCCACGCGCGGTCGCAGCCCCTGGCCTGGCCGAATGCGGTGCCGGTGGCCCAGGGCGCGGATCCGTTCGCGCGGTAGAGAACGAGGTTGCCGTCGTGCTGGAACTTCATCTGCGTAATTCCCATGCCGCCGGTTCTCGACTCCCATTTGGTGGCGTTGTTGCGGGTGTCGATGACCCTCAGGTTGCCGTTGCTCTCAAGCCGCAGCCTGGCGCGTGGCCCATAGTTCCACCCTGCGGAGCCGGCGTTCAACCACTGCTCCGGCTCCGAGATGTGGACGCCGACGTTCTGAATAGTCGTGCGGTACGAGCGCCCGGCTGCGGCGGCCGGTCCGGCCAGGCCGAGCGTGGCGATGCCACCGATTACTGCGGCTGCGCACACCGCAGCGAGTTTCCGTCGTGCGATCATGAATTACTCCCCGTTACCAACGCTGGCCCCGTGCCCGGCGATCGTGGAAGCCTAGCAAGCGGGGGCGCGGCTCACATGCCCGTGGATCCGCCGCCGGTCGACATAGGAGTGTGGGTGTCCTGCTGCCCGAGACGGCCGAGCAAGCGCTGCCAGGCGAACGTGCCGGGAAATGGCTCTACCCGCTCGTGAGCGAGCTGGCGTAGACGGGATCCCCGTGGCGGTGACGTGCCGGGGTGTTGAAGATCGCTCGCCAGCCTTACTACCGGCCAGCCACGTCACCACCGCCGAGGTGACCGTGGCGCATCGGGCGAGTGCGCTGGTCGACGCGCACCGCAATGATCCGGAGTTCGGGTACCGGCTCCCGGTCGACGACGCCCACGCTGGGGGTGAGGCGATGGCGGAACGGCCGCGTGGCGGATCTGGTCGGTAACGGCCATCGGTGCAGCAGACCGAAGGTCCACCAGGAGGCGACGGGGGCAGTCCCGGGTCACTCGACCACCGCTTCTGCGCCGGAGCCATCTCCCTAACGGGTGATGCGGATGTCGTCGATGAAACCGCGGTAACCGCCGGCGTTCGCCGGTTGGTCGTAGCCGATGTCCAGCTGCACGATCTTTTTGCCGTTGGCTACCGCGCCGAGCGGGACGCTGACGAAGTTCCAGGCGTTCTGGGTTAGGTTGCCGCACTGGTGCGCCGGGTGAGCACGGTTCTTGCGCTGGTCGGTGGCACCGCTGTCGCGCAGGTTGTGCCGGGCGCCGGTGCCCGGGGTAGCGAAGATGAGGTCCACCGCCGCGCACGTGCTGTTGACGCCGTGGACCGGCACCGGGCTGGTGGCGTTGCTCTGCGGGTAGATCCAGTACGACAGTCGGGTAGTCGGCGTGACCGTCAGGTCACCGAACGCGAATGCCTTGGTGTAGGCGTACGACTGGTTGGCGTCGTTGTCCTTGCCCGAGTAGAGCAGCACCGTGCCGCCGGTGTGCGCGCCGCTGGGGGTGGTCCCGAGGAACAACTCCGGGCCGGTCAGGGAGCAGCAGATCCCGCCCACGTTGCGTATCCCGCCACCCGGCGCGTCCGCGGAGACCGTGTTGGTCCAGGCGTTGCCCGCCTGGTATTGCTCCATCCCGGTGGCGAAGAGGTCGCTGGAGTTCCAGGTCGGCTCGGCCTGATCGGCGTTTAGCGGTTGGAGCACCAGAGCGCCGTCGTCCCGCAGTCGCAGGGTCGAGTCGCCCCTGTCCCAGGTGCTGGAAGCCCATAGTGCCCGGTTGGCGTGGTCGTAGAGGACCAGGTTGCCGTCGTGCTGGTTGGTGAGGCGGTAACCGCGCCGGTCGCCTCGCCCCCATATCGCCGTCGGCCTGCCGTCGTGGAGGTGGTAGAGCACGAGATTGCCGTCCGCCTGCATCCACAGGGTGAACTGGCCGTTCGCGGACCTCATCGCCGCGCCCCGGAATAGTGATCGGCCGGGCGCGAGCGTAGGCAGCCAGTCGTCACCGATCAGCGCGGCCCGGACGTCGCTGTACATCGGCTCCTTGGGGTTGCCCTCGTTGTCGCGCAGCCCGAAGTTGCACTCGCCGTCGCGGGGGTTCCTGACGCAGTCCGGGTACCCCTTCTCGGTGTCCTGGAAGGCGTAGACGAACAGCGGGCCCGTGTACGGGCGGGACCGCCACATCCGAATCCCCTCCTCAAGGGCGTCACGGACCCGCTCCCGCGTTTGCGGCTCGCGCGAGCCGGTGCTGGGAAACCCGAACTCGGTGGCCCAGATCTTCTTGTCCGCATCGCCGTAGCGGACCATCACCTCGCGCAGCGCCGCCAGACCGCCGCACTCGGGGTCGTCCGGTCCAAACCCGGACCAGAATCGGTACCACGACGTAGTGCCGGTGCACGGGTCCCTCGCGAACGAGGGAAGGTGACCGCCGCCGATGTCCGGATACGGGTGGTAGGTGACCGCGTCCAGATACCCGCCCATGCCGTGCTGGTAGGCCCACTCCAGCCAGTCACGCGCCTCGTTGTCGTTGTGCAGGAAACCATCCGCGCCCTGGTATACGTCGCCGCCGGCCGAGGCGCCGGCCAGCACCACGCAGCGCGGGCAGCCGGCGTGCACCTCCTGGTAGGCGATCTTCACCAGCTCCCAGTAACGGCGGGCGCGGACGTCGACGCTGTTGTCACCGTAGTTGCCGAACTTGGCGAGATTCGGCTCGTTCCACACCTCGTACGCCTGCACCTTGGGACCGAAATGGGCGACTGCCTGCCTGACGATGTCGGCCCAGGCCGCGTCGTCGGTAGGGAAGTAGCTGCCATCGCGGCCGCCGTTCGCCCACAGCGCCGAGTAGTCCAGGATCAGCAACACGCGAACGCCCTGCGCGTAGGCGGCGTCGACGTGGGCGTCGAGGTTCTTCCAGTTCGGTGGGTCGCCCCGATTCGGCTGTACGTCATTCCAGAACATGTCGAGGCGCACGATCGGCTTCTTGTCCCCGACGTACGCGTCCATCGCAGCGATGCGGCCAGGGCGGCCCGCCGGGTCGCTGCCGTCGATGAATCCGACATCGGCGGACGTGAACGCGTACGGATCGGCAACCTGTACCGGGTCGGCGGAGGCCGGTGCGACGCCACCGACGGCGCCTAGCACAATGATCAAGACAACGATCCGCGCCAGGAGCCGGCACATGAGTTCCCCCAGGTCCACAACGGAGCACCAACCAGGCGGCGGGGAGATTACCACGGTTGCCGATCTCCCCGGATGCCTTTCCGGCCGCTGACGGTCCGGCCGCCGACGGCGAACCGTTCGCATCTGATGAAATCCGCGCCGCTCGGGACGAGTTGTGCCGTGGCCTCGCGGAGCGGACGTCAGCGCACGCCATGCGCACGCCATGCGCACGCCATGATCGCTGTCAGGGCCATCGCCGCGGCCCAGAACGGGGTCGTGATTCCCCAGGTCGGCGCCAGCAGGCCGCCGCACAGGATCCCGCGGTAGCCGTCAGCACGTCAGGCTGTCGCTCCGGTCGAGCTCGGCGAGATAGTCAGAGGCGCCCTGGTCCGGCCGGCAGAGCAGATGGGCACCGACCATCCGTAAGGCCAGCGGCATGCGGCCGCAACGCTCCACTAGGCGCTCGAGGACCGGACGCGGTTCCCGCCGCGTCCGCTCCGGCCCCAGCCGGTCGACCAGCAACCGAAGCGCTTCGTTGGTATCGAGCACGTCGACGACCGCCAGGGCGGCACCCTCCCGGGCCACCAGCCCTTCCAGCCGATGCCGGCTCGTCACCACTGTGCAGCAGCCCGGCCCGCCGGGCAGCAGCGGCCGTACCTGCTTCTCGTCGCGCACGTTGTCCAGCAGGACCAGCACCTGCCGGTTGTACAGCAGAGTCCGGTACAGCGCGGCTGCCTCGTCCGGATCCGGTGGAAGCCGCTCGCCGGGCACGCCCAACGCGCGCGTGAACCGCGCGAGGATCTCCCCCGGACGCAAGGGTGCGGCGGAGTATCCCTGCAGGTTGACGTACAACTGTCCGTCCGGAAACTGATCACGTACCCGGTGCGCCCAATGCACCGCGACCGCCGTCTTACCTATCCCCGCTGGACCGGCGAGGACCACGCAGCGGGACGCGCCGTCCGTGGCACCCGTGACGTCGCCAAGCCCGGTATCCAACGCCCGCAGCAGAGCACGCCGACCGACGAAGCCGCCGGCATCGGCCGGCAGCTGCGCCGGTACGACGTACGCGGGGGCCAACGGACGGTCCGTTCCCCGTAGGATCATGACTTCGAGGTCGCGGAGGCCCGCCCCCGGGTCGATGCCGAGTTCGTTGGTGAGCCGACGCCGGATGTCGCGGTAGACCGCCAGCGCGTCGGCTGACCGGCCGGAGCGGTGTAGCGAGAGCATGAGCTGCCGCACCAGGTGCTCTCGCAGGGGATAGGCCGCCACGAGCTCGGTCAGCTCGACCACCAGCTCGGGTCCTTGGCCGAGGGCGAGGGCCGCGTCGAACCGCGCCTGCAGGCCCACCAGCCGATCTTCGGTCAGCCGGACACGCGCGGCGGTGACGACCGCCGTCGGGGGCGCGTCCTGCAGCGCTGGCCCACGCCACTCCGCGTGCGCCCGGTCCAGCAGCGCCAGCCGAAGGCCGCCGCTACCACCCGGCGGGTGGGCCCGAGCCGCCGCGACCAGCCGCCCGTAGCGGTGCACATCCAGCTCGTCGTCCTGTACCCGCAGGAGATACCCGGGCTTGCGGGTCACCAACCGGGCGGCGGCAGCGTCGTCGAGCTGCTGGCGCAGCGCGCGCCTCAGCCTGCTGACGTACCCGTGCACCAGCGCCCTGGCGTCGACCGGCGGACGCCGCGGCCACAGCTCGTCAACGAACTCCTCGACCGCGACAACATTGTTGGCCCGGACAAGAAGAATGCTGAGCACGGCCCTGATCCTGGGCGGCCCTGCCGTGAGTACACGCTGCCCCGCCCGGATTTGCACTGGTCCCAGTATCCGAAAATCCACGGCGCCTCCCCGTATGACGGCCGCGTATCAACTTCGTTCCACGATATCCGCGTCGATAAGGCGCGACCAGGTTCTGCCCAGGGTTTGGACATTGTCGACTGCGATCGTGGTACAGGACCGCCGCAACGTCGCCCGAGGAGTTCAATGAAGATCGAAAACGATCAGGCTGTACGGCAGGCGGCGGAGTTTCCGGCGACGGCGTGTGTGAAACGGCCGCGACGATGACGTCCGACGTGGACGTTGCGATTGTCGGGGGTGGCCTGTCGGGGTTGTCGACGGGTCTCGCGCTCCAACTCGCCGGGCATCGGGTGACCGTTCTCGACCCCCGGCCGCTCGCCGCCCGGGACGCCTGGGGACTCGTGCTGTGGCCGCCAGGCACGCGCATCCTCGCCGACCTGGGCGCACTCGACGACGTGCTGGACCGGGGGACGACCGTGGGCACGATCCGGCTCAGCGACCCGCGCGGCGACGACTGGATCAACGTCGACACCCGCCGGCTCGGAGTGGGCGTGTTCGCCGGCGTCCTGCCCTCGCGGCTGGATGATGTGCTGCGCTCCCATGCGGTCAAGGCGGGCGTGACCGTCGTTCAGGGGGCCGGCCCGGTGACCCCGGCGCGCCACGGCCGTGGGTGGCGGATCACCGCCCATGGGGCCGAGCCGCGGACGGTCACCGCCCGCCTGCTGGTGGCGGCGGACGGGCCCGGGTCGCCGGTCCGCGACCTGCTCGGGATCAAGGCGGACCGCTGGCGGCCCCGGGACCAGGTGGTCCGCACCGGGATCGGCGGGCCGCTGCCGGTCGCGGAGTCCTGCCAGGTGCTGGGCAACGGCTGGTCGGCCGGCCACGCGGCGCTCGGCGACCGCACCTGGATCTACACGATCACCCGCCCCGGCGGTGCCGCCTCCGCCGCGGAGGTCGCCGCACGACAACTGCCCGCCCCGGGCGTCGCCGCGGCCTGCGCCGGCCTGGCGCGGGTGGACGAGGTCCGGCCCTGGCGGGTGCGGGCCGACCGGTGGGCCACCGACGGGGCGATCCTGATCGGCGACGCCGCGCACGGCATGCTGCCGTACTTCGGCCTTGGCGGCACCCTGAGCCTGGAGGACGTACCGGTGGTGGTCGAGGTCGTTGGCGCCGCCCTGCGCCGCGACGAGCTCGGTGCGCAGCGGCTCGGTGCGTTCCGCGCCGCTCGTATCCGGCGCATTTCCTACGCCCAGCGCCTGTCGAGCATTTTCGCCATGGCGCTCACCCGCGACTTCCCCGGGTTGCGAAGCGTCCGCAACCAGCAATTGCGCCACGTGGCCCGCAACGGCGAACTGATGCAGGAGTATTTCCGTTCCCTGGCGTTGTCGACGGTTCCACCGCTGCGTACCCGTCTCCAGCTCGGCCTACCGTAGGAAATCCCATGGCGCATAAGAGATTGGCGGTCGTCGTCGGCGGCCGCGGCGTTATCGGGGCCGGAATCGCCGCCGCGCTGCGCCCGCAATGGGATGTGGTGATCGTCTCCCACAACCCGCGGGCGGTGGCGTGGCCTGGCTTTCGCCACGGCGACCTGCTCGACCGACGCACCCTACCGGCCGCGGTAGCCGGGGCGGAAATGGTGGTGCAGAGCGCGACGTTCCCGAGCTACCCCATCGAGAAGCCGCGCCGCCGGCATACCTTCGTCGACTTCGACGGCATCGGCACGGAGCACCTCGTCGCCGCGGCAGAGGCAGCGGGGGTACGCCGCTACCTGTACGTGTCCGGGGCGGGCACGCCGGACCGGTCGCCGGAGGGCGTGCCGCCCTTTCTGCGGGCGATGTACCGCGGTGAACAGGCGGTGCTCGGGTCCACCATGGAAGGGGTGTGCCTGCGCCCCGCCCTGGTGTACGGCCCGCATGACCGGGTGCTCAATCGCATCGTCCGGCTGGCCCGCCGGTGGCCGGCGATGCCGCTGCTCGACGATGGCCGCCAACCGCAGCAGCCGGTGCTCATCGATGACCTCGGCGAGGTCGCCCGGCAGGCCGCGGAAAAGGGCGCGCCGCAAGGCGCTTTCGACGTCGGCGGACCGGACGTCATTCCGCTCGACGAGCTGCTGCTGATCCTGTTCCGCGTGGTCGGCCTGCGGCGACCGCTCGTCCGCGTGTCCAGCCGACGGGTGCGCCAGGTCTGTCGGCTCCTGGAGCGGCTGCCCGGTCCCCCGCTGACGGCGGCCGCGGTGGACTTCGCCGCCAAGAGCTACGTCGCCGACCTGCGCCCGCTGCACCGGGCCTTCGACGTTCGGTTGACCTCCTTCGAGGCCGGCCTGCGCACCTATCTCGGCGGCACCGCCCCGGTGGCGCGCTGATCGACCCGATCCGCAAGGCCGGCTCCCCGCTGCCCCACCCGAGCCAATGCACCCGCCCTGCCGCCGGCCCGACCCATTACGGAGGACCCATGCCGCCGCCCTCGGTTCGCCAGCGGATCCTCGTCGCCGGCGGTGGTCTGGCCGGGATCGTCGCCGCACTGCGGCTGGCCGGCCCGGACCGGGAGGTGGTGCTCGTCGAGGCCGGGCCGCGGCTGGGCGGGCGGGCCGGCTCGGCCCGGGTCGACGGCCGCGACGAGGACCACAGCTACCACATCGCCTTCCCGTGGTACCGCAACCTGCTGGCGTTGATCACCGAGGTGGGCGTCCGGGACGGGTGGGTGGCGAGTCCCGCGTACCACCAGCTCGTGGCCGGCGAGTTCCCCCGCTACCGGCCGTACCGGGCGGTCGGGACGTCGATCACGGACTTCATCGGCGGGCTGCGCACCGGGGTGCTGCCGCCCGCCGAAGGGTTCCTCTACTTCTATTTCATGATCGACTCGATCGTCCGCGCGCGCCGGACGCTGGCCCGGCCCGACACGTCGGTGGACCACGCCCTCGCGACACGGTGGTACGCGACGCCGGCCCTGCGCGGCGAACTGAACCGGATCTTCGTCACCGGGCACGGCACCCCGACCGACCGCTTCTCGGTGCACACCTGGCTGCGCTTCCTGCCGGGGTTCGCCCACTACCCGGGCCCGATGTACTGGATCCCGCGCGGCAGCCTGCACGAGACCCTGGTGGCGCCGCTCGCCCGCCGACTCGTCGCGCAGGGGGTGGTCGTGCGCACCGGCTGGCGGGTCCAGGCGATCGACACGGCCGACGGCCGCGCGTCCGTTGTGCACCTCAGCACCGCGGACGGTCCGGTGAGCCTCGACACCGACCAGGTCGTCCTCGCCCTGCCCGCCCGCACGGTCAGCGACCTGGCCGGCGATGCCGTCGACCTGGCTGGCCTCGACCGGCAACGGATCCGGGCCCTGGTGCACCGGCCCGTCCCCGCGCTGCACCTGCACCTGCGCACCCGGCTGGCCGGGCTACCCGCGGAGCATGTCGCTCTCGTCGAGTCCCAGTACGCGCTCAGTCTCATCGACGTCGGAATGCACCGCGCCGGCGGCACCACCAGTTGCCTCAACATCGTGGTCGGGGCGCCGGGCGCTCTGGTCGCCGCTCCGGCGGAACAGGCGACCGCGGCGGTGGTCGAGGAAGCGCGGCGGTTCCTGCCGGGCCTCGACCCGGCCGACGTGACGGCCGCGGTGTGGCAGCCGCACGCCGATGCGCCGCTGTTCAGCAACGAGGTGGGCTCGTGGGCCGACCGACCCGGCACCCGAACCCGCCTGCCCAATCTGGTGCTCGCCGGTGACTGGGTCCGCTCCTTCGTGGACGTCGCCAGCATGGAGGGTGCGGTCGTCACCGGCCTGCTCGCCGCCGAGGCGGTTCGGGTCGCCGGGGGCCTGCCCGACCCTCCGATACCGGTCACCGCGCTGTCGGTGCGGCCCACCGTGGCGGCCGTCGTGTCCCGCGCCGTCCTCGCCCCGCTGGCCGTCGCTGCGTACCGGCGGTCCCACCAGGGCCAGGGGCGGCGGTCCCTGGACGCCCGCGTACGGCACCGCGGCGGGGGCCGCCGGCCGTCGCGGCTCGAGCAGTCCACTACCGACACAGGGAGGTGATGACATGAGCGAAGCGCTGCAGTCCACCCGGTCGCCGGTGGCGCTGCTGACGATGGTGCACGGCGCACTGGAACCGATCCTGATGGATTACGTCGACCGTCTCGATCCACCCATGGCCGGCATCGTCCGGTACCACTTCGGATGGCTCGACGACACGCAGCCGCAGTCCGGGGCCCGGCACCGGCTGGTTCCGCTGCTCTACCTGTCCGCCGAGGCGGCAGGGGGTGCCGGGGAGCACTGGGTCGCGCCCGCGGTGGCGTACACGCTGATGGGCAACTGCGCCCTCATGCTCGACGACATCCTCGACGACGACCGGCTCCGCCGAGGCCACCCGACCGTGTGGGCCCGGTACGGCGTCCCGTTCGCGGCGCAGACCTCAGCTTCCCTGCTCGGGCTGGCGTACGAGGTGCTCGCCGAGCAGCGTGGCCCGATGATGGCCGAGGCGGCGCGCCGGATGAGCGTGGTGGTGCGTGCGGGTGGCGCCGCCCAGCTGCGCGACGTCGAGCTGGAACGGCGCGTCGACGTCACGCTGGACGAGGCGCTGGCCGTCACGGC
>DASQDS010000623.1:0-5310 GCA_035634075.1 Pilimelia sp.
CCGGTGCCGCCCTGGCGGCCGTCCTCGCCGCGGCCGGCCTGCTGGCCGCCGCGCCGGGCCCCGCCCTCGCCGCCGCACCCGTGCTGTTCAGCGACGACTTCGAGGACGGCGACGCCGCCGGCTGGCGACCCACCGGGGGTCGGTGGTCGGTCGTGCAGGACGGCACCCAGGTGCTCAGCCAGGCGGGCAGCAGCGCCAACGCGCGCGTCCGGGCCGGCGACCCGGCCTGGCGGGACTACTCGGTCTCCGCGAGCGCCAAGCTGGTCAGCGGGCGGGACGCGCAGTCGTCCGTGGGCGTGCAGGCCCGCGTGCAGTCGGACGGCAGCCACTACTACCTCACGGTGCGGTCGGACGGGACCACGCAGCTCGGCAGGGTCGTCCGCGGCCGGGCCACCACGCTGGCGACGGTCGCCACCTACCCGGTCACCGGGCCGAGCTGGCGCAGCCTGACGCTCGTCGCCAAGGGCAGCACGCTGCTCGGGATTGTCGACGGCAGGGCGTACCTCTCCGCGACCGACGGGCAGCTCAGCGCCGGCCGGGCGGGCCTGTCGGCCGGCTACGCCGCCGCCGTCTTCGACAACGTGGCGGTGCGGTCGTACGCGCCGACGACCCCGGACACCACCGCCCCGCTCACGCCGGCTGCGCCCACCGTGGTGGACGTCACGCCCACCACGGCCACGATCACCTGGCCCGCCACCGTGGACAACGTCGGCGTGGTGGACTACCTGATCTACCAGGGCAGCCAGTTCTACCAGCAGTCCCCCGTCCGGTTCGTCACCGGCACGGGGCCGGTGACGCTGAACCTGAGCCCCACCGGCGGCACGTTGCACTTCGCGGTCGCCGCGCGCGACGCCGCGGGCAACATGTCCCCGATCTCCGGCCGCGCCACCATCCCGCAGCCGCCGAGCTTCCCGAAGAGCGGCGACGACACGGTACGCCCCACGCCGCCGGGCGCGCCGCAGGTCACCGGCAGCACCGGGGACGGCCGGCTGGTCCTCTCCTGGACGCCGGCCACGGACAACCTCGGCGTCGTGGAGTACCACGTCTACCTCGTGACGAACATCGACGAGGTGCGTGTGCTGGCGAAGGTGCGCGAGCCGTCCGCCGCGGTGGCCGGCGGTGGCAGCTACAACCCGAGGGTCTGGGTGGTCGCGTACGACGCGGCGTGGAACTCCGCCACCGGCCCGTCCGCGCCCTTCGGCGGGCAGACACCCCCGCCCCCGCCGCCGCCGTCCTGAGATCCGCCGCCGCCGCCATCGATCCGTCACTATGATCGATGGCGGTCCGGCGGTCGGGCCGGGGAAGGAGCAGCATGTCGGGGACGCGAATCATCGGGCCGGACCTGGCCACGATGCCGTGGCAGCCACGGCCGGACGGGGACGACTCGGTGGTGTGGCGGCACGCCGACAACCCCATCATCGGCTGGAACCCGACGCCGCGTACCGCGCGGGTGTTCAACAGTGCCGTCGCGGCGTACGAAGGTGGCTTTATCGGCGTGTTCCGCGCCGACCACAAGCACGGCAAGCCGGCGCTGCACGTCGGTCGCAGCGCGGACGGGCTAGCCTGGGACATCGACGACGCGCCGATCGAGTGGCGGGACGAGGCCGGCCAGCCCTACCAGCCGGGCTACGCCTACGACCCGCGCCTGGTCCAGGTCGACGGCGTCTGGTACGTCCTGTGGTGCACCGATTTCGGCGGCGCGGCGCTCGGCCTGGGCCGCACCACCGACTTCCGGACCTTCACCCGGATGGAGAACATCTGCACGCCGTTCAACCGCAACGGCGTGCTCTTCCCCCGTCAGGTGAACGGCAAATACCTGCTGCTCACCCGGCCCAGCGACAGCGGGCACACGCCGTTCGGCGACGTCTTCCTCAGCGAGAGCCCCGACCTGATCCACTGGGGCCGGCATCGCCGGGTGATGACCAGCGGCGGCTCCGGCTGGTGGCAGGGCGTGAAGATCGGCGGCGGCGCCGTGCCGATCGAGACCTCGGCCGGTTGGCTGCTCTTCTACCACGGCGTCTCCGGCACATGTAACGGCCTCGTCTACAGCATCGGCGCCGCGTTGCTCGACCTCGACAATCCGGCCCGCGTGCTGCTGCGCACCCGCGACTACCTGCTCACGCCGGAGAAGCCGTACGAGACGACCGGCTTCGTGCCGAACGTCGCCTTCCCCTGCGCGACGGTGCAGGACGCCGCGACGGGGCGCATCGCAATCTATTACGGGGCCGCCGACACGTACGTCGCCGTGGCGTACACGCAGGTCGACGAGCTGGTCGCCTACCTGCGCGAGAACAGCGAGCTGCTGCCCGGCGACGCGGACGAGTACCGCTGACCGCCCACCTCGTTCGCGGAACTGTGAACGTTTGTTGCTGCCGGAGCGACAACAACCGTTCACAGTTCCGGCGCTGCCGCGTCGGCGATGTCCTCAGGGCAGGGCCGGCTCGGCCGAATGCGGTACCGGAGGCCGGTGACGCGTTCGGAGGTGGCGATGCACGAGGTGGCCGGCTTCGCCGCGACGGTGTGCGGGATCTGGGCGTGGTTCCGCCTCAACCAGTGGATCGTGGCCAGGAAGGGCCTGGACCACCGCCCGTGGTTCGCCCCGAGCCTGTGGGGCCCGATCGGCACGGTGCTGATCGTCCTGGCGGATCCCCGGGGCTGGCGGCGCCGGCCCTGAACTCGATCGCGGTCAGGCGGCTCGCCGGCGGCGGGTCCACAGGAAAGCGCCGACGGCGGCGAGGACGAGTAGGAGGAAACCGGCACCCATGATCGGGGCGCCGGCGACCCCGCTGGTCCCACTGCCGTCGGGGAGGGCGGCAGGCGGCGGGCCCGGCCGGGTGAAGGTGGGATCGCCGGTGGGGTCGGCGGACGCGGCCGGTAGGGGCGGCACCTCGGCCGTGAGCGCGGCGACCAGGTTGAGGACGCCATAGCCGTACTGGTCGTCGCGGCCCTTGGCGCCCTTGTCGGTGGCGGTGCTGGTGAGGCGGTGGGCGACCTCGGCCGCGGACAGGTCGGGGTGGGCGGCCCGCACGAGCGCCGCCGCGCCGGCGACCAGAGCCGTCGCCGCGCTGGTGCCGCTGGTCAACGCGTAGGCGCCGTTGAGGCGGGTGGACATGACATCCACGGCAGGCGCGAGGATGTCCACCCCTGACCCGGTGACCGACATGGCGGAAGCGTTCCCGCGCCGGTCGGCCAGGCCGACGCCGATCACCCCCGGGTACGCGGCAGGGTAGCTGACGGTGGTGGCCTCGGGCCGGTTTCCCACCCCGGCCACCAGGACGATGTTGGCCCTGCGCGCCTCCTCGACCGCGGCCGCCAGGGCGAAGTAGTCCTTCTCGACGAACGACATGCTGATCACGTCCACATCCTGCTGGACGGCCCAGCGGATGGCGGCGGTGGTGTTGCCGGCACGGCCGAGGTCGCCGCCTTCCGACCGCCGAACAGGCAGGATCGTTGCTTGTGGGGCGATGCCTAGGGCGCCGTCGTTGCCGTCGCCGCGCGCGGCGATGAGGCCGGCCATGGCTGTGCCGTGGCCGTCCGTGTCCCGTCGCCCATCGGGCGGGTCCAGCGGGGTGTTGGCGTAGTCCCGACCGGAGATCACCGCCGTGGCTAAACCCGGGTGGGTCGCGTCGACGCCGGTGTCGATGACGGCGACCGTGACGCCCTGCCCCTGGGTCAGGCGGTGCGCCTGCGAGACGTTGAGATATTTGAGGTGCCATTGGGCGTCACGGGTGCGGTCGGCGTGCGCCGGCGGTGCGGCCGCGACCACCGCGACCAGCGCGGCCAGAAGTGCCGCCGCCGCCCGCATCGCGCCGCAGGAGGTAGGCCGGTACGCACGGTGGGGGCGTTGTGCGGTGGGTATGACGGTCACAGATCAACCCCCGATGACGCCCGGTCCGGGGTCGTGCCGGTGCGGGCGGATGTCCGGCTCGATGACAGGAACCCCGCCCTCGCGGACTGCCCACGGATTGTCGGGGTCGCCGTCGCGTTGGGCGTTGTTTTCCTGCTGGCGACCGCGACCGCCACTCCCCGGCGCGCCCATCGGCATTGCCGAGCCCGGAGTTCCCACCGTAGGTCCTGCCATGCCGCCGTGGCTTACCGTCCCGGCCGGACGGGAGGTGCCGGCGCGGGAGGCGCCGCCCTGACCGGCCGGCTGGGCGCCGATGAGGCCGGTGCCGGGCGCGCCGCCACCGATTACGCCGCCTGGAGGAATGCCCCCACCGGGCCGGCCTGGCGCGGGGGCCGCTCCGATGACGCCCTGGATCGGGCGGCCTGTCGATGCGCCGGGACGGGCAGACACCGACTGCGGCTGACCGATCGGTCCGCCGGGTAGCAGTCCGGATCCCGGCACTCCGGTGGGGCCGCGGGTGCCACCGCCGGTGGGCATGCCCATGATCGGCGTGGGGGTAAGGCCGCCGCCCGGTGTGCCCACGGGTATCCCACCCGGGGGAAGCCCAGGACCGCCGAGGCCTGGTGTGAGGCCGCCGCCCGGCGCCCCAGGCGGCAGGTTGTTGACGCCGCTGAGCTGTGGACCGTCGGCGCCGCTCTGCGGGCCAATGCCGCCGGGGGTCCACTGGGTCCCTTCAGGCAGGACGGGGTCTACTCCGGCGAGCGGGGATGGCGGGGTGTGAACGATGGGCGGCACGACCGCAGAAGCAGGGACACCGCCACCACCGGCGCCACCGGATCCGCCTGGTTCCCTGGGCCCGGGCGGTTCGATGTTCCCAGCTGGTGAGGAGATGAAAACCGGCACCGGGACCATGGTGGACGCCCCGGCGTCGATGGCCTGTTCGAGCTTCGCGGACCGGGCGCGGGCCTCCTTGGTGACCTCGTCTTCGGCGCCGTCGAGGGCGCTCGGGATGAGGTCGGTGGACTTGGACCGGTATTTCTCGTGGTAGCCGCGGAGGTCCATCTGCGCCGAGGACAGCTCCTCGTTGATGCGTTCCATCGCCGTCTTGGTGGCCGCGGCGGCGGCCGCCGTGCGGCGCATGGTGGCGATCAGCGTGTCCAGCCGGCCCATGAAGGCCGTCGCTGCGGTGTTGGCGTCCGCCGGCCACAGCTGCGCCAACTGCCGTTGCTTGTCGACGAGGACGCCGATCTGGGTGTTCACCGCGTCGGCCACGCGCTGCCAGGCGAGGACGTGGTTCCAGCCCTCACAGACGTTGTCGGGCTCCACCATCTTCCAGAGTGCCTGGACGTCGTACGCGGACCAGTTGGTGCACCAGCCGGCGACCGGGGTGAAGCCCTCGTCGCCGGCCGCGCCGGCGGCCGTCGTGCCGGTGCCGCCACCGGTGCCTCCGCCGGTGCTGCTGG
>DASQDS010000624.1:0-12632 GCA_035634075.1 Pilimelia sp.
CAACGTGCTGGCGATCCCGGTGGTCGTCGGGCGCAAGACCGCCCGGGAGCGCTTCGCCGGCGCCACCTGCACGTACACGCTGGAGGGCATGATGGGCGACGGCAAGGCGCTGCAGCTCGGGACCTCGCACGAGCTGGGGCAGAATTTCGCGCGCGCGTTCGACATCACCTACTCCAGCGCCGCGGGCGGAGTGGAACACGCCTGGACGACCTCCTGGGGGACGTCCACCCGCATGCTCGGCGGCCTGATCATGTGCCACGGCGACGACAACGGCCTGCGCGTGCCACCCCGGCTGGCGCCCGTGCAGGCGTACGTGATGATCGTCAAGGCGGGCGACGGGGTGGGCGAGGCGGCGGCCAAGCTGCGCGACGCCCTGCGCGACGCCGGCGTCCGGGTCGGCTTCGACGACCGGGTGGACACCCCCTTCGGTCGGCGGGCCGTCGACGCCGAGCTCAAGGGCTATCCGGTCCGCGTGGAGGTCGGCCCCCGCGACCTGGCCGCGGGCAACGCGGTGGTGGTCCGGCGCACGAGCGGTGCCAAGACGCCGGTGCCGGTGCCCGACGTGGTCGCGGCGGTGCTCGACGCCCTCGCCGCCGACCAGCAGACGCTGCACGACGAGGCGCTGGCCGTGCGGGAGCAGCGGACGGCGAGCGTCGCCACGCTGGCGGAGGCGATCGAGGCGGCCGGCCAGGGCTGGGCCCGGCTGCCGTGGTCCGCGGTGGGTGTCGAGGGCGAGGCCGCGGCGAACGCGCAGGGGGTGACCGTGCGCTGCCTGGTCCGCGTCGACGGTTCGGTGCCGGACTCCGAGGAGGAGCCCGAGCTGACCGCGATCCTGGCCCGGTCGTACTGATGCGCTGGCCGCCCGGCCGGGTGGTGATGCACCGCAACGTGCGGCACGGCCGGATCGGCTGGGCCCGCACCGCCCGGGTCGTCGCCGACGACGAGCGCGGGCTGGCGCTGTGGATCGACCGTGGCTCGCCTGTCGCGCACGAGGTGGCGCACGACGGGCGGGGCATGCGCGCCATGCCGTTCGCCGAGTGGGTCACGCTGCCCTACCGGCTGGCCGAGGGCGTCTGGGCGGGCCCGGGCGTGCTGAAGTTCGCGCCCGCCGGCGCGGCCCACTCGGTGTGGTGGTTCCGCGACGACCGCGGGGCGTTCGCGGGGTGGTACGTCAACCTGGAGGAGCCGGGCGTCCGCTGGGACGACGGCGGCCTGGCCGGCATCGACATCGTCGACCAGGACCTGGACGTCTGGGTGCCGCCGGACCGGGCCTGGCGGTGGAAGGACGAGGAGGAGTTCGCCGAGCGGCTGGCCATGCCGGAGCACTACTGGGTGGCCGACGAGGCGGCGGTGCGCGCCGAGGGCGAGCGGGTGGTCAAGCTGGTGGCGGCGGGGGAGTTCCCGTTCGACGGCACCTGGTGCGACTTCGTCCCGGACCTGTCGTGGCGGCCGGCCGGCGCGCTCCCGCCGGGCTGGGACCGGCCACCGGCGCGCCCCTGACCCTCGGTGTCGGTGCGCGGTGACCGGTCTGGCAGAATGGACTGCTGGTATCCGGCGCGCGTCCGGCGCCCTCTACCCGGGCGTGTCGCCAGTCCACCGAGCAGTCGGTCCCACAACCCCACATGGGCACCGGTCCGCTTACCCGTGCACCGGCTTTCCGGCCGGTGCGAATCGCAACAGGAGCGAGCACACGTGGCCGTCAAGATCCGGCTTCTGCGGATGGGCAAGATCCGCAACCCGCAGTACCGCATCGTCGTCGCCGACTCGCGCACCAAGCGCGACGGACGGGCGATCGAGTACGTGGGCATCTACCACCCGAAGGAGGACCCCTCGTTCATCGAGGTGAAGTCCGACCGGGTCCAGCACTGGCTGTCGGTCGGCGCCCAGCCGAGCGAGGCCGTCCAGCGCATCCTCGAGAAGACGGGTGACTGGCAGAAGTTCAAGGGCCTGCCGGCCCCCCCGCCGCTCCTGGTGGCGGCGGCCCGCGCCGACCGCAAGGCGGCGTACGAGGCCGAGTCCAAGGCGGCTGCCGGCGTGGAGGACGCGCCGACGCGGCCCGCCAAGAAGGTCACCAAGAAGGCGGCACCGGCGGCCGAGGCCCCCGCGGCCACCAAGGCTGCCCCGGCGGCTACCGGGGCTGCCCCGGCGGCCACCGAGGCTGCCCCGGCGGCTACCGAGGCTGCGCCGGCGGCCACCGAGGCTGCGCCGGCGGCTACCGAGGCCCCGGCCG
Organism: Pilimelia sp.; assembly: GCA_035634075.1. Lineage (GTDB taxonomy): Bacteria > Actinomycetota > Actinomycetes > Mycobacteriales > Micromonosporaceae > DASQDS01. Next base: position 2,231 of record DASQDS010000624.1, read on the forward strand.
CCACCGAAGCACCCGCGACCGCAGCAGCCCCCGCGCAGACCGAGGAGCAGGCAAGTGCGGACTCCGGCGAGCAAGCCTGACGTGCCGCTGCGACCGGCGCTCGAACACCTGGTCAAGGGCATCGTCGATCACCCCGACGACGTCCGGGTCCGGATGGTGGATTCGCGGCGCGGCAAGCGGCTGGAGGTGCGCGTCCACCCGGAGGATCTGGGCACGGTTATCGGCCGGGGCGGGCGCACCGCGAAGGCCCTCCGCCAGGTCATCGGGTCCATCGGGGGCCGCGGCGTACGGGTCGACATCGTCGACGCGTACTGAGGATGCACCTGATCGTCGGTCGGATCGTCCGTCCGCACGGGATCCGCGGCGAGGTCATCGTGGACGTGCGGACGGACGAGCCGGAGGCCCGCTTCCGGCCCGGGGCCCGGCTCGTCTGCGGCCCGGACCCGGACGAGCCCGCCGGCCCGCCGCCCCTCGCCGCCGACCCGGCGGTCGAGGAGCCCGACGGCGCTGTCCGGTGGGAGGTGCCGGCCGCGCTCACCATCGAGTCGGTACGGCCGCACCTGGGCCGCCTCCTCGTGGTGTTCGAGGACGTGTCCGACCGCAACGTCGCCGACGAGCTCCGTGGCGTCCTCCTGTGGGTGGACACTGCGGAGGTGGCGCCGCCGGCCGACCCGGACGAGTTCCACGACCACCAGCTCGTCGGGTTGACGGCCGTCACCGCGGCCGGCGACACACTGGGTGAGGTAGCCCGCATCGACCACGCGCCGTCGGCTGACCTGCTGGTGCTGCGGCGGCCGACCGGCGGCACGGCGCTGGTGCCCTTTGTGAAGGCCATCGTGCCGGAGGTCGACCTCGCCGGCGGCCGGGTGATCGTCGACCCGCCCGAGGGCCTGCTGGACCTCTGACCCGGCAGCCACTCTGACCCGGCAGCCACGGAGCGCGGATGCGGATCGACATCGTCACCATCTTCCCCGAGTATTTCGCCCCGCTGGAGCTCTCCCTGATCGGGCGGGCGCGGGCGGCCGGGCTGCTGCACGTCGGCGTCCACGACCTGCGTACGTGGACCGCCGACGTGCACCGGACGGTCGACGACACCCCGTACGGTGGCGGACCGGGCATGGTCATGCGGCCGGAGCCGTGGGGCCAGGCCCTGGACGCCCTGGTGCCGGCCGAGCCTTCGGTGCCGGCCGGGCTTACGGTGCCGGCTGAGCCATCAGTGCCGGCTGTGCCTCCGGTGTCGGCTGAGCCTTCAGCGCCGGCTGAGCCTTCAGCGCCGGCTGTGCCTCCGGTGCCGGGCGTAGCCGGTGCGCCGGCGGCGACCGGGTCCGTGCGGCTGGTGGTGCCGTCCCCCGCGGGGGAGCCGTTCACCCAGGCGCTGGCCGGTCAGCTCGCCGCGGACCAACACCTGATCTTCGCGTGCGGCCGGTACGAGGGCATCGACCAGCGGGTGCTCGACCACGCCGCCGGCCGGCTGCCGGTGACCGAGGTGTCGCTCGGCGACTACGTCCTCTTCGGCGGTGAGGTGGCGGTGCTCGTGCTGCTGGAGGCGGTCGTGCGCCTGCTGCCCGGGGTGCTCGGCAACGCCAACTCCCTGGCGGAGGAGTCGCACGCCAACGGGCTGCTGGAGGCGCCGGTCTACACCAAGCCGGCGCGGTGGCGCGGGCTCGAGGTGCCGGCGATCCTTCGCTCCGGCGACCACGGTAGGATCTCGCGGTGGCGCCGGGACCAGGCGCTGGCGCGCACGGCGCGGCGGCGGCCGGATCTGGTCGCCGCGCTGCCGCCAGAGTCGCTGGACCGGCGCGACGGCGCCGTCCTGGCCGAGGCCGGATTTCAGGTCCCGGGCCGGGATATGGCAGAGTAGAGGGGTTGCCGCGACCGACCGCTACGCGGGCGGGGGCGATGCCCGAGGCTCCTGCTGCACAGGACCCGGGCCGGACGGGGTCCGCACACCGTTCGGCACGACCTCCTGCGTACCCTGCAAGAGCGCCCACCCAGCCCGCACGCCGCCCGGCGGTGTGCCTTGAAGCACGAGGAAGCAGCAGCGATGAACACGCTGGACGCTCTGGACGCCCAGTCGCAGCGCACCGACATCCCGGATTTCCGCGCCGGTGACACGCTCAAGGTGCACGCCCGCGTCGTCGAAGGCAACCGTTCCCGCGTCCAGGTCTTCCAGGGCGTCGTGATCCGGCGCCAGGGCGGTGGGCTGCGGGAGACCTTCACCATCCGCAAGGTCAGCTTTGGCGTCGGCGTGGAGCGCACCTACCCGGTGAACGCCCCGATCATCGACCGCATCGAGCTGGTGACCCGCGGTGACGTACGCCGGGCGAAGCTGTACTACCTCCGGGAGCTGCGCGGCAAGAAGGCCAAGATCAAGGAGAAGCGCGAGAAGGTCAGCTGACGCGCTGTCGGTCCCACGCCTGAAACATCACTGGGCGAAAGGCCCTCGGCGCGCATACGCTAGCCGCGATGTACGGCGCGCAATACGACCCCGGCGGTGGCCGCGGTCAACGACCTCCGCAGTACCGCTCGACCGGCACGCCTTACCGGGCGGCGAGCGGTAGCCGGCTGGCGCGTCCGCATCCCGGGTTCCCGTCCGCTGCGGTGGACGACCCGCCGCGACCGCGGTCGCGGCGGGCCTCGCACCGCGCCAAGGGCCCCAAGGGGGGCGAGGACCAGCGGCGGCCCCGCAAGCGCAAGCAGATGCCGCTGTGGCAGGAGATGCCGATCCTGCTGGTGGTGGCGTTCTGTCTCGCCGTGCTGATCCGCACGTTCCTGGTGCAGGCCTTCTTCATCCCGTCCACGTCGATGGTCGGCACGCTCCTGGTCGGTGACCGCGTCCTGGTCAACAAAGTCGTGTACGACATGCGGGGGCCGCGCCGCGGCGAGATCGTCGTCTTCAGCGGCACGAACTCCTGGGTCCCGGAGGTCCCGCCGGAGCCGGATCTCGGCTTCTCGGCGAAGTTCGGGCGCACGGTCGGCGACCTCGTCGGGGTGAGCCGGCCAGGGGACAAGGACTTCATCAAGCGGGTCGTCGGCCTGCCCGGGGACCGGGTCGCCTGCTGCGACGCCCAGGGCCGGGTGCAGGTGAACGGCCAGCCCATCGACGAGCCGTACATCGCGGCGAATTCCCCGCTGGACGCCCCGCCTGACCCGCGCTCGTGCGGTTCCCGCCGGTTCGCCGAGGTGCTGGTCGAGCCGGGCAAGATGTTCGTGATGGGGGACAACCGGCTGGTCTCCCAGGATGCCCGCTGCCAGGGTCAGGTGCCGATCGACAACATCATCGGCAAGGCCATCCTGGTCGTCTGGCCCCGCGACCGCTGGGCGCCGCTGCCGATGCCGTCCACATTCGACAACCAGCCGGTGGCTCTCGCGCCGGCCGCGCAGCCCGTTCGGGAGGATCCGGACGCCGGTGACGCATCGGGTACCTTCGGGATCGTGATGCCGATCCTGCTGAGCCTGCTCGGCCCCGTCGCTTCCCGATTTTCCGCGCGTTCCGGACGGGAGAGCCGGGCGGTACGTCGTAGGCTCTCCGAGTGATTGACGAGCAGACCGGCAAGCGTCGTAGTTCCTTCTGGCGTGAACTGCCCATCCTCCTGGGCGTCGCCATCCTGGTCGCCGTCGTCGTGCGGGCCTTCGTCCTGCAGACGTTCTTCATCCCGTCGCCGTCGATGGAGCACACGCTCGACGTCGATGACCGGGTGCTCGTCAACAAGCTCGTCTACGACTTCCGGGAGCCGAAGCGCGGCGAGATCATCGTGTTCAAGGCGCCGGCGGAGTGGCGCCGGGGGCCCGAGACCGAGGATTTCATCAAGCGCGTCATCGGCGTCCCGGGGGACCGGGTGCAGTGCTGCGACGACCAGAAGCGCCTGATCATCAACGGGCAGTCCCTGGACGAGCCGTACCTGTTCACCGAGGACGGCGTCGCGGACCCGGCGGCGGATCAAGACTTCGACATCACCGTGCCGCCCGACCGCCTGTGGGTGATGGGCGACCACCGGTCCGCCTCCGGCGACTCGCTGGAGCACTGGGAACGCACTCGCGAGATCGACGTGGCGGCCGTCCCGGTCGACGCCGTGGTCGGTCGCGCGTTCGTGGTCTTCTGGCCGGTGAACCGCGCCAAGTGGCTGTCGATACCCAACTCCTTCGCCGTGGTGCCGGATCGCTCGGTCGGGTGACACGGTGGGGTGGCACCCCGGCGTGGCGGCGGCAGCGTCGCGGTGGCCTAGGCTTGGGCCGCGATGGAACCCACTCCCCGCCGTGCCGCCCGGGTGCTGCTCGTGGACGACGCTGATCGGCTGCTGCTCCTGCGCGGCGCGGACCCAGCGCGACCCGCGCACCGGTACTGGATGACCGTGGGCGGCGGCCTCGACGCCGGCGAGAGCCTGGTGGACTGCGCGCTGCGGGAGGTCGCGGAGGAGACCGGCCTGCGCCTACGCCCGGAGCAGCTCGGCGCACCGGTGCGCCACGAGGTGATCGACTTTCCGTTCGACGGCGAGTGGTACCGCCAGGAGCAGGACTTCTTTCTCGTGCGGGTGCCGGCGTTCGAGGTCAGCACCGCCGGCCACGACGTCCTGGAGCGGGAGACGATCGACGCGTTCCGCTGGTGGCCGCTGGCCGAGCTGGCGGCGACGGCCGAGCGGGTCTACCCGCCGGACCTGGCCGAGCTGGTACGCGGGTCGCTGCGGTTGGCGGGCCGGCCATGCTGACGCCGCCGCGCACCGTGGTGCGCCGCGAGGCGGGCCTGTACGCGCTGGAGCGGGCGCTGCAACGCCGCGGCTTCCGATACGTCGCCGGGGCGGACGAGGCCGGCCGGGGCGCCTGCGCCGGGCCGCTGGTCGCGGCGGCGGCGCTGCTCCCCGAGGGCCGGCGCGGCGAGATCGACGAGCTGGCGGACTCCAAGCTGCTCACCCCGGCCGCGCGGGACCGGGTGTACGCGGCGGTGGTGCGTCAGGCGCTGGCGTACACGGTCGTGGTGGTCCCGCCGGCCGAGGTGGACTCCCGCGGGCTGCACGTCTGCAACGTCGCGGCGATGCGCCGGGCGCTGGCCTCGCTGGCGGTGCCGCCGGACTACGTGCTCACCGACGGGTTCGGCGTCGATGGGCTGGGCGTGCCCGGCCTGGCCGTCTGGAAGGGCGACCAGGTGGCGGCGTGCGTGGCCGCGGCCAGCGTGGTGGCCAAGGTCACCCGCGACCGGATCATGGTCGAGCTGCACGAGCGGCACCCGGAGTACGGGTTCGCCGAACACAAGGGCTACGCCACCCCGGAACACAGCGCGGCCCTCCGCAGCCACGGGCCGTGTCGCGAGCACCGCTTCTCGTACGCGAACGTGGCCGCCGTGTCGGCGGGCGGTCCTGGCGCGTTGGCGAGGGTGGGGCGGGACCCCGCAGCACGGGGTACGGTCGGCGTGGCGTGGGAGGCCGGGCGCGGCGCGTCGGCGGGGGTGGGGGAAGATGTGGCCATGGAAGGCGGAGTGCGATGAGTGCGGAAGATCTCGAGAAGTACGAGACCGAGATGGAGCTGCAGCTTTATCGCGAGTATCGGGACATCGTCCGCCAGTTTTCCTACGTCGTGGAGACGGAACGGCGCTTCTACCTTGCGAACCAGGTCGACCTGCACGTCCGTAACTCCGACGGCGAGGTGTATTTCGAGGTCGAGATGCACGACGCCTGGGTGTGGGACATGTATCGCCCGGCGCGTTTCGTGAAGAACGTGCGCGTGATGACGTTCAAGGACGTCAACGTCGAAGAGCTGGAAAAGCCGGACATCTCACTGCCGACAGAGAACGGATTCGGCGGGTCGTAGGCCCGCCCCCCATACCAGATCGACTGCCGCCGGCGGGCGTTGTCCACAGCCGGTGCGCTGTCCACAGCCCTGCGGCGCCCCGGTTGTGGTGCTGCTGCGGCCGCCGGCACGCTGCCCGGCATGACGCCCACCCCACCCGCCGCCCATGTCGGCCCGGTCGCGCGCCGTTGTGCCGCCGTGGTGTTCGCCGTGGTATTCGCCGTGGTGCTCGCCGCGGCCCTGGCGCCCGGCGCCGCAAGCCCGTCGCCGGCCGGTGTGCCGGGTCGGTTGCTGGCCGGCGTGCCGCGTGCTGTGCCGGGTGCTTTGCCGGGCGGCGAGCCGGGTGCTTTGCCGGGCGGTGCGGCCTTCCGGTGGCCGCTGGAGGGCGTGCCGGCCGTCCGCCGCCCGTTCGATCCGCCGGCTCGGCCGTGGCTGCCCGGGCATCGGGGGGTGGATCTCGCCGCCGACCCCGGCGCGGACGTGCGCGCCGCCGGGGCGGGGACGGTCGGCTTCGCGGGCCGGCTGGCCGGGCGGGGCGTCGTCACCGTCGTACACGTCGGTGGGTTGCGCACCACGTACGAGCCGGTCGTGGCAGTGGTGGCCGCCGGTGACCGGGTCGGCGCCGGCGCGCGGCTGGGCGCTCTGGCGCCGGGCCACCGCGGCTGCGTGCCCGCCTGCCTGCACTGGGGGCTGCGGCGGGGGCCGGACTACCTGGACCCGCTGGCGCTGCTCGGCCTCGGCCGGGTGCGGCTGCTGCCGCTGGCGCCGGTCGCGGCAGGCACTTCCGTCCCGCGGTCGCGGGTGTCCCCGCCGTCAGGGCAGGAGGGCGGGCAACGCGCCGGCCAGCCGCTCGTACTCGCCGGCGGTGTTGTAGACCTGTGCGCTCAGCCGGAGGTAACCCCGGGCGCCCCAGGCGCCGACCGCCACCTCGGCGGCGACCTCGTCGGCGATGCGCCGGCCAAGCTCCGTGGCGTCCGCCGGGCTGGCGGCCACGCCCGGCGGCAGCGGCACTATCCGCATGCTGACGGCGTCGTCGCCCGGGTGCGGCAGGTCGGCCGCCGGCACCGCGAGGGCCTCGCCGACTACCCGCTGCCCGTACGCCGCGAGCGCGGCGTTGTGCCGCCGGACCCGGTCGACGCCGAGGCTGCGCAGCGTGTAGATGCCGGTGGGGGCGGCCAGCCAGGCGGTGTAGTCCTGGGTGGCCTGCCACTCCAGGCTGGCGGGAAAGCCGGCCTCGTACGCCGCCGACACCACCAGTGGCTCCACCCGGTCCCGCCACGGCGGCGCGACGCAGAGCAGCGCCGTGCCGCGCGGCGCGTACGCCCACTTGTGGAAGTTGCCGACCCAGAAGTCGGCGCCCGACGCGCCGACATCCACCGGCAGCATGCCGGGCGCGTGGGCGCCGTCGACGAGGACGGCGACGCCCTGGGCGCGGGCGGCGGCGGCGACCCGTGCGACGGGGAAGGCGCGGACGGTCCGCATCGTCACCTGGTCCACGATCATCAGCCGGGTGCGGGGCGTCAGCGCCGCGGTGCAGGCGGCGACCACCGTGGCGTCGTCGGCGGCCAACGGGACGGCCGCCGTCCGGGTGACGACGCCGTAGCGCCGGGCCTCGCGTTCCACCGCCAGCGCGACGCCGCGGTGCCCGTGGTCGGTGCGGGCGATCTCGTCGCCGGGTGCGAGCCGGAGGGTCGCCAGCACGGTCGCGACGCCGGTGCTGACGTTCGGCACGAGGGCGGCGCCGTCGGGGTCGGCGCCCAGGAAGCCGGCGAGGTGCCGGCGGGCGTGCGCGACCCGGTCACCGAACCCGCGGGCGAAGAAGCGCGGCGGGTTGCCCTCCATCTCGTCCCGCAACCGCTGCTGGGCCCGCTGCACCCCGATCGGCACGGCGCCGGCCGCACCATGGTTCAGGTGCGCCACCCCCGGGCTGAGCGAGAAGAGCAGCCGCGCGCCGGGCAGCGGCTCCGGCGGCTGCGCATCAGCGGCGATCACCGGACGATCGTACGGCGCGGGCGTCGGGCGCCGGGCGGGCATTTCGCCCGGGACGCCGCGTCCGTGGTCAGCGGAAGCGCGTCCGGAATCTGCGCAGGGGCAGCAGCGACGCCGCCGTCTCGTCGTCGACCAGGTCAGTGATGGTCAACAAGCCTTCCCCGCAGACGACGACCGGACACCCGTCGGCCATGAAGATGACCTTTCCTGGGGTGCGGTTCTCCACCGCCACGTCGGCCCGCTCCGCGACGGCCCGCAACCGCGCCAGGCGCCCTTCGACGAGCGTGCTGGCCCCCCGGTAGGGGTGGCCGACCGCGTCGACGAGGCGGCGGATGCGGCTGGCCGGCCAGCTCCAGTCGACGCGGTAGTCCTCCTCGTCGCGCCAGAGGCTGTAGGTGGCCGCCGCGTGGTCCTGGGGTCGGCCCGTCAGCTCATCGCCGGAGACCACCCGATCGGCCACGGTGACGGCGAGGCGGACGTACACGGCGGCGAGCAACTCGATGGCGGCGCCGGCGGTGATCGGGTACGTGATGTCCACGCTGTCCTGCGCGATGATGTCGCCCTCGTCGTACTCCTCCGACGCCAGCAGCGCCGTTGCGCCGATCCGCGGCTCGCCGTTGACCAGGCAGGAGACGAGCGGCGCGAAGCCGCGGTATCGGGGGAGCAGCGAGTCGTGGATGACCACCAGGCGCTGCGTACCCGTGATCAGCCACCGCCAGCCCACCGCCAGGCACGGCTCGTCGACCGCCGGCGGCGCCGCGTCCCGGCGGTCCACGGCGGGGATGCCGTACGCCGCGGCCCGCTCCCGGATGGCGTCGTAGTAGTCCTCCGCCACCGCGGTGTCCCGCGCCCCGATCACCCGCCGCACCGCGGGCGGCCCGAACTTCGCCACGATGGCCTCGAGCACCGCGAGGCCTTTGCGGGTCATCAGGTAGAGGGTTAATTGTCCCGGTGGCATGTAAGGCGTCCGTTTCGGCTCGGGGTCACCGATCGTAAGTCGAGCCGCTGGGGCACCGCCTTCGGGGCACACGACCGTGGGCGCGCCGGGGTCAGGCGCGGGGGTGCGCCTGCCGGTAGACGGCGCGCAGCCGCTCCACCGACACGTGGGTGTAGATCTGCGTGCTGGCGAGCGACGCGTGCCCGAGCAGCTCCTGCACGGAGCGCAGGTCGGCGCCGCCCTCCAGCAGGTGGGTGGCGGCCGAGTGGCGCAGGGCGTGCGGGCCGGTGTGTGGCAGGTCCGCCGCGCGGGCGTACCCGCCGACGATGCGGCGGGCGACCGCCGGCTGGAGCCGGCCGCCGCGGGCGCCCAGGAGGAGGGCCTGCCCGCCGCCCGGCGCCAGCAGGTGCGGGCGGCCCAGGCGCAGCCAAGCCGCAAGCGCCTCCTCGGCCGGCAGCCCGTAGGGCACGGAACGCTCCTTGGCGCCCTTGCCAAGCACCCGGACGACCCGCCGGGTGCGGTCGACGTCACCCACGTCGAGGGCGCAGAGCTCGGCAACCCGCACGCCCGTCGCGTAGAGCAGTTCCAGCACCAATCTGTCCCGCAGCACGACCGGCGCCGCCTCGTCGCCGGGCGCCGCGACAAGCCTGGCCGCCTGCTCCTGGCGGAGCACGGTCGGCAGCTCCCGATGCGCCTTGGGGCTGGCCAGCCGGGCGCCGGCGTCCTCGCCGGCCAGGCCCCGGCGGTGTGCCCAGGCGGCGAAGGCCCGCGCCGCGGCGGCCCGCCGCGCCCGCGAGGTGCGGGCCGCGCCCAGCGTGCGGGCCTTCGCCAGCCAGCTGCGCAGCACGGTGACGTCCAGCTCCGCCGGTGTCAGGTGGCCCAGTCGGGCGGCGTGGTCGAGTAGGGAGACCACGTCGGTGACGTAGGCGCGCACGGTGTGCACCGACCGGTTGCGGGCGCCCGCCAGGTGGCGGGCGAACTCGTCCACCGCGTCCCGCATGGGAACGGGCAGCTCCTCGTGCATGGCGCGGGTGCCGCGGCGCGAGGTGGCCATGGCCCGTGAGACTGCGGTCGGCCGGCGGGGGCGTCAAGTCGCCGCGCCGATCGACGCCGGTCACCGGCCCGTGCCCTGGTTACGGCCCGCGCCCTCGTTACGGCCCGTGAGCTGGTTATCGGCCCGTGCCCTGGTTACGGCCGTGAGCTGGTTATCGGCCCGTGCCCCGCCCGGCTGGCAGCGCGTATTGGCCGTCGACGCAGCGGACGAGGCCCAGCTCGGTGAGCAGGGCGAGCGTGCGCAGGACCGCACGCACATCCATCCCCGCCCGCGCGGCCAGCGCGTCGGGTCCCACCGGGCGGCGGGCGGGCATGGCCTCCAGCAGCCGGGCGCTCTGCGGATCGAGGCGGTCGCGGGGGTGTTCCGGCCCGCGCGGCAACGGCGCCAGGTCGGCCCCGATCCGGCCCACCTCCTCGAGGACGTCGGGCAACCCCGTGACCACCCGCGCCTTCTCCATCTCGCGGAGCACCACGTGGCACCCCACCGACATCGCCGACGTCACCGGCCCGGGGACCACCATCGCCGGCCGGCGCAGCGCCAGAGCCCGCCGCAGGGTCGAGGTGGCGCCGCTGCGGGCGGCCGCCTCCACCAGCACCGTGCCGCAGGTCGCGGCGGCGATCAGCCGGTTGCGGATGAGGAAC
>DASQDS010000625.1:0-5146 GCA_035634075.1 Pilimelia sp.
GTCGTTATCGATCACGTGTGCGGGCACGATGAGCATCGTGCCTCACGGCGGCCGCCGGACGTGGCAGGCGCGGCGGCTTTTCCGACTCCTGTGCGACATGGCACGATCGCAAACTGCCGCAATTGCCGGCAAGGCGGGCACTGCGGTCAGGCGCGGGCGTAGCGGAGCAGAAGCATGCCGTCACCGACCAGCGCGTGCCGCAGGGCCAGCGGGCGGGGTGCGCTGGCCGGCCCGGCCGTGATGCGGCCGGGCCCGGCCCCGGCCAGCTGCGGCGACACGGTGAGGCACAGCTCGTCCACCAGGTCGGCGGCGGTGAGGCCGCCGAGCACCTGCGGTCCCCCCTCGCACAGCAGGTGCCCCAGCCCGCGCTCCCGCAGCCGGGGGAGCGCGGCGGCGAGGTCCACGTCCGCGTCGCCGACCACCTCGACGTCCGCGACGGCGGCCAGCGCCGCCCGCCGCTGCGCCGGCGCCGCCGCGCAGGTCAGGACCACCGGGCGCACGGGGGCGGCGGCGAATGCGTCCTGCGCCGGGTCCAGCGCCAGGCCGCGGGAGATGACGACGAGCGTCGGGTACGCCGACAGGCCGCGCTCCGTCCGCCAGGCGCGCCGGGCGGGGCCGGGCCGGACGGCGTGGTAACCCTCGTGGCGCAGCGTGCCCGCGCCGACGACGAGCCCGTCGCAGAGCATCCGGAGGATCGCGAAGACCCGCTTGTCCGCCGGCCCGGAGAGCCCTTCGGAGTACCCGTCGAGCGCCACGGCGCCGTCCGCGCTCGCCACGAAGTTGACCCGCAGGCTCGCCCGGCCCGTCGTCGCGTATGCCGCGGTCAGCGCGGCCTCGTCCAGGGCCGCGGCCGGCTCCGGCCACAGCATGTCGATCCCACCGGGCACCCCGCTACTCCCCGGCCGGCCCGGTGGCCGGCACCGGCGCCGGCGGCGGGCGGTGCTGGCAGTCGCACCAGGTGCCGCCGCGGCAGTCACCGTGGCGGCGGTCGCGACACGCCCGGCAGATCATGGCCAAAGCCTATGCACGGGGCGGGTGCGTGGGTCAAGAATGGGGGACCATGCCGCGCCACATCTTCCAACTGAGAGTGTCGCTGGCGGACGTCTCGCCGCCGGTGTGGCGCCGGGTGCTCGTCCCCGGCGGCTACACGCTCGACCGCCTGCACCGGGTGATCCAGTACGCGATGGGCTGGCAGAACTGTCACCTGCACTGCTTCGACATCGACGGGTGGCAGTACGGCGCGCCTGACCCGGAGGGCGAGCCGGCCGTCCGCGACGAGCTGGACCACCGGCTGGACGCCGTCGCCGCCAAGGGCGGCCGGTTCGCCTACACCTACGACTTCGGCGACTGGTGGGAGCACCAGGTGGCCGTCGAGGACGTGTTCGTCGCCGACCCGGACGAGCGGTATCCGGTCTGCGTGGACGGCGAGCGGGCGTGCCCGCCGGAGGATGTCGGCGGGGCGTCGGGCTACAGCGAGCTGCTCGCCGCCCTGGCCGACCCGGCGCATCCGGACCACGCCCGGCTCCGGGACTGGCTGGGCCGGCCCTTCGACCCCGAGCGGTTCACGCCCGGGGCCGCGGACACGCTGCTGCGCCGCCTCACCTGACCGGCGGACAGCCGGCGGGCCGGGGTGGCTTCCCACCCCGGCCTGCCGACGATCATCGCCGGATCCCACGACCGGTGCTCAGCCCCAGTGGGCGCCGGACCAGTCCTCGCTCGACCAGTACCGGCCCGACCAGACGCCGGCCGACCAGTACCGGCCGCTCCAGTAGCGGCCGTTCCAGGCCGGGTCGAACCACGTGGAGCCGGTCCAGGTCCGGAACGACCAGGCCGCCGGCTGCCACGTCTTGGACGCGAACGAGCTGCCGCCCCAGCCGTTGCCGGCCAGCTGGTGATCCATCCACCGGCCGCCCGACCACGCGGTGCGGTCCTTGCTGGCGTCGGTCCACCGGCGCGAGGAGTAGTTGCCGAAGACGCTGGCCTCGTTCCACAGCCACGTGCCGGAGATCCGGATGCCACCGGCGCCGCGGGCGTCCTTGAGGTCGCCGCTGCCGTCGGACTTGCCGGAGTCGTTCGACCCCCACCAGCTCCACCGGGACTCGGTCGACGACGTGGCGGCCGGTACGGGCGCCGTCAGCGCCCGGCCGACGTGCAGTGAGCGCAGCTTCAGCGTGGCCGCCCGGCCGCGGGTGAGCGGCGTCCCGCTGCTGATCAACATCTGCTTCGCCTGGTCCGGCGTCAGGTTCGGCTTGCTCTGCAGCAGCAGCGCCGCAGCCGCCGCGGTGACCGCCGCCGCCTGCGAGGAGCCGCTGCCCCGGAACAGGCGGTCGCCGACCCGGGCCGTCGGGTACGTGTTGTCGATGTTGGACCCGGGGTCGCGCAGCGACACGATGCCGCTGCCCGGTGCCAGTAGGTCGACCACGCGCTTGGTGCCGAGGTTCGTGAAGATCGACTCGGTGTCGTCCGCCGGGTCGGCCGTCTGCGCGCCGGCGGCGGCGCCGACGGACAGCACGAACGGGTCGGTCGCCGGGTTGGTCAGCGCCGCCGTGACGACGCCGTTGCCGCCGGCCACGACCACCAGGATGCCTGCCTCCCACGCCTTCTCCAGCGCGAAGTGCAGCGGCCCGACGGACGGGGACTGCTCGCTGATCGTCCCGTACGCCAGCGTCAGGACCTTGATCGGGTAGGCCGGGTCGTGGTTGCGGTTCTCCACCACCCAGTCCACGGCCGCCATGACCTGCGAGACGTCCACCGCACCGGTGCCGGTGCCGACCTTGATCGAGGTCAGCTTGGCCCCGCGCGACAGGCCGTACGTGCCGGTCGTGGTCTCGTTGCCGACCATGATGCCGGCCAGGTGCGTGCCGTGCCCGTAGCCGTCGTTGTAGCGCAGCAGTGGTGCCTGCGACTCGAACGACAGGTCCGGCCCGTTGACGATCTGGGACGGGGGCAGCCCCGGTACCGAGACGACACCCGTGTCGATCATCGCGATGCCGACCCCGGTGCCGTTCAACGTGGCCGCGGTGCCCGTGTCCGCGCCGATCGCGCGGCGCACGTTGGCCAACGTGACGCTCCTGCCGTCGTCAATAGCGGCCTGCCAGCGGGTACGCTGGACGACCGTGCGTTCGCCGGCGGGCACGTCGACTCCTGGCAGTGCCCCCGGAATGAGTATCGCCAGTGGCAGCGCTAGCGCCAGCCCTGGCCAAGGCCGCGCCAGCGCGGCGGGCCAACTCCTGCGTACGTTCACCGGTGTTCCCTCCGTAGATCCGGCTGCGCCCGTAGAGGACGCACCCATAACGATGAGAGATCAGTGACGCAGAGTCACTACCCCGTAGCGCTAAAGGGCCGGTTGGCCGACACCCGAGTTGGCCCGGGGCGCCGGGACGGCGCTGGATCGACGACTGTGCGCGAAGCCACAGGCCAGCGGACTTGCGGTTTGCCGACAACGTGCTCGTGCCCGGCGTACCCCGGTGTTATGAACCGCTTAAGCATTTTTGCCGGGCGCGAAGTGTGCCCCCGGGTCATAGCGCGTGCGTCTTCGCCCACGCGCGGTAACGAAATGGGAACGCTCCCACCGCGCTATTGACACCCCTGAAACGTGCCTGCAATCTCATGGGAGCGCTCCCGGCCTCCCGTGTGGTGAGACCCACATTCGCCCGACGGCGGCCGCCGCCCCCCACCACCGCACCACCCGACACCGCATACGTATTCACCACCCGTCCCATTCACCACCCATCTGATCTGAAAGGGGTCCCGGATGAGGGTTCCCACGACCCGCCGGCGGTTCGCGTCGGTCATCCTCGCGTCGGTCGCGGTTCTCGCCGTGTCGACCGCCTGCGGCGGCGACGAGGACGAGCCAGCCGACCCGAGCAAGCCGGTCAAGCTGACGCTGGACGTCTTCGGCGACCAGGGCTTCGGGTACGACGAGCTGGTCAAGCAGTTCGAGAAGGACAACCCCGGCATCACGGTCGAGCAGCGGGGCAAGGGCCTCGGCCTGGGCGACTACAACACCCGGCTGACCCAGTGGATCGCCTCCGGTGCCGGCGCGGGCGACGTCGTCGCGCTGGAAGAGGGCACGATCGTCCAGTTCAAGGCGCAGGCGAACAACTTCGTCAACCTCCTCGACGAGGGCGCCGGCGAGCTCAAGGACAACTTCCTGCCCTGGAAGTGGGAGCAGGCCCTGACCGGCGACGGCAAGCTCCTCGGCCTCGGCACCGACGTGGGCTCGGCCGCCATGTGCTACCGCACCGACCTCTTCGCCGCCGCCGGCCTGCCGACGGAGCCGGACAAGGTCAGCGCGCTGTGGCCGACGTGGCAGGCCTACACCGAGACGGGCAAGCGCTTCGACGCCGCCCCCGGCAACGCCAAGTTCATCGACGCCGCCACCAACGTCTTCAACACCGTCCTGATGCAGGCCGCCGGCAACGGCACCGGCTACACGTTCTTCGACAAAAGCGACAAGCTCGTGATCGGCGAGAACCCGGACGTCAAGACGGCGTGGGACGCCACCGTCGCCATGATCAACGCGAACCTGTCGGCCGGCCTCCAGTCGTTCAGCGACCCCTGGACCACCGGCTTCAAGCAGGCCCAGTTCGCCACCATCGCCTGCCCGGCCTGGATGACCGGCGTCATCGAGGGCAACGCCGGCCCGGCCGCGGCCAAGAAGTGGAACATCGCCAAGGTGCCCGGCAACGGTGGCAACTGGGGCGGCTCGTTCCTCGCCGTGCCGAAGCAGTCCAAGAACAAGGACGCCGCCGTCAAGCTGGCGAAGTTCCTGACCAGCCCGGAGTCGCAGATCGCCGCGTTCAACGCGGTGGGCAACCTGCCCTCGTCCGGCAAGGCGCTGGAAGACCCGGCGGTGCTGGCGAAGAAGAACGCGTACTTCAACGACGCCCCGACCGGCGAGATCTTCGGCGCTGGCGCCAAGGACTTCAAGGCCGTCTACCTCGGTGCGAAGAACCAGCCCGTCCGGGACGCGGTGGAGAACGCGCTGCGCTCCATCGAGCAGAAGAAGCGCACGCCGGACCAGGCGTGGCAGGACGCGGTGAAGGCCGCCGAGGCCGCGTCCCGGTAAGCCGGGACACGCGACAACGGCGGTCCGTGCGGACCGCGACCGACGCCGGTGGCGCCGGGCGGGGGGACAAACCCC
>DASQDS010000626.1:0-7072 GCA_035634075.1 Pilimelia sp.
GTCCGTCAGCACGCCGCCGAGGATGGAGCCGGCGGCGCCGCCGGCACCGGCGACGGCGCCCCACACGCCGAGCGCCTTGTTCCGCTCGGCGCCGGCGGGGAAGATCGTCATCAGTAGCGAGAGCGCCGCCGGGGAGATCAGCGCCGCACCGATGCCCTGGCTCGCTCGGGCCAGCACCAGCAGCAGCGGAGTCGTGGCGAGCGCGCCGATGAGTGAGGCGGCGACGAAGAGCCCCATGCCGATCATGAAGAGGCGACGGCGCCCGGTGAGGTCGGCGATCCGCCCGCCGAGCAGCAGGAAACCGCCGAAGGTCAGGGTGTACGCGTTCGCGACCCAGGACAGGTCCTCCTGCGCGAACGCCAGGTCGGTGCCGATCGAGGGCAGTGCCACGTTGACGATGCTCGCGTCGAGGATCAGCACGAACTGGGTGGCGGCGAGCAGCGCCAAGGCGAGGCCCCGCCGCTGGGCGGGCACCGCTGTGCTTGTCATCAGAGGCGTTCCTCACGTAAGTGGAAGTCGAATTCCGGTTCCGATAGGGTCCGAACGTACGGAATGAAGATTCCGCTTGTCAAACGCATTGAGGTAGAGTCGCCGGTGATGACCGCCACAGCGCACGCGACCACGACGGCCGGCCGGGCAACCGCTCCCGTGCCGCCGGCCGCCGGCACGCCCGTCGAGGCCGCGGCGCGGCCGCGCCGTGGGGATGCCGCCCGCAACCGGGAGCGCGTGCTGGCCGCCGCGCGGGAGGTGTTCGCGGTCGAGGGGGCGGACGCGCAGATGGAGCACATCGCGCGGCACGCCGGGGTGGGCGTGGGGACGCTCTACCGCAACTTCCCGACCAAGCAGGCCCTCATCGCCGAGCTCGGCCGCCAGTTCCTCCGCGACCGCGCGGCCGTCGTCGAGGCGGCGCTCGTGGCACCGGACCCGGCGGCGGCCTTCGAGGTGTTGATCCGCAGCACGGCGCGGGACATGGCCGCGGACACCGGGCTGTGCCACATGTTCCGCGACCTGCCTGCCGAGCACGGCTGCGTGGCGGAGATGGCGGGGCTGCGCTCACTCACCGCCGGCCTGCTCGACCGCGCCCAGGCGGTCGGCGCAGTCCGCGCCGACCTCACCGTCGACGACTTCGAGGCCATCATGACCGGCCTGTCGGCGGCCATCACCCACGCGGCGAACTGGGAGCTGTTCGCCGACATGCTCCTCGCCGGCATGCGCGCGCCCACCACCTGAGGCGACGACCAACCGGCCGCGAGCGGGGCGCATCGAGGTTCGTGACATTCTCACGCTGTGTGTCTGCGCGCGTACATTGGGTAAGGATTTGGCATGGGGAGCCGGTGGTCAGCCGGCCCTGCCTCACCCCTCGCGCACAGATGAGGAAGTCCGTCTATGCACCAGATCCCACTCTCCGACCTGCACGTCCGTCCCGGCCGCCTGCTGGAGTGGACGCTGTGCCGCCCCATGCAGCACGCTCCGGACCGCGCCAAGCTGGCGTCGTACAACCAGGAGAAGCACTTCACCGCGGCCGTCTCCGCCCGGGAGGAGAACGCCCCGGAGAAGAACTGGGTCGCCAGCACCTTCGAGCTCACCGGACCGCCCGACGTCGCCGCGCTGGAGGCTGCCCTCCGGCTGTTCGTGCGCCGCCACGAGGTGCTCCGCTGCGGGTTCGAGCGCCTCGCCGGCGACCTGCGCTGCGACGTCATCCCACCGGCCGAGATCGGCTTCGACCGCACCGACGTCGGCGGCTTCGGCACGGCCGAGGAGGTCCGTGCGTACCTGAACAGGCGGATCACCAACACGATCAACACGCTGGACTGGCCGCTCTTCCTCGCCGGCGCGGTGCTCCGGCCGGACGGCGCGACCGTGTACCTCGCCTTCGACCACATCGTCTGCGACGGGATGTCGCTGGTCATCGCGGTCAACGAGCTGGCCACCGCGTACGAGGCCAACCGCCGCGGCGAGCCGGTCGTCCTGCCGGCCGTCGGCAGCTACCTGGACTTCGGCGACACCCAGCGCGACAGGTACGCCGGCCTGCGCGCCGACGGACCCGAGCTGGCCTACTGGCGCTCGTTCATCGCCAGCGCCGGCACGTTCTTCCCCCGCATCCCGCTCGACTTCGGCGTGCCGGACGGAGCGGTGCACCCGGCCACGAACGAGACAATCCCGCTGCTCGACGACGCCGAGGCGACCGCGTTCGAGGAGCGCTGCCGGACCCACGGCGCCAAGCTTTTCATGGGGCTGCTCGCGGCGGTCGGCATGGCGCTGCGGGACGTCGCCGGCGTGCCGGTCTACCGCGGTCTGATGCCGATCGGCGAGCGCAAGCTGGAGCCGTGGGACCGCTCCTTCGGCTGGTTCGTCAACACCCTGCCGATCGAGTTCCCGATCCCCCCGGACGCCGGCTTCGACACCGTCCTGGCCGGCGCGCGGGCCGGCTTCCGGGACCTGATCCGGAGCGTCGACACCCCGTTCGTCAAGGCGTGGGAGCTGCTCGCCCCGCAGTACTACGGGCTGCGGAGCTGGCCGTACCCGGTCAACTTCTTCTCGTTCCTGGACTACCGCAGGCTGCCCGGCGCCGCCCAGCACGACCGGTGGCGGCCCACCACCATCCCGCAGGCGACGCACTCGAACACCGGCAACATGTGGCTGTTCCGCAACGCGCGCGGCGTGTACCTCAACACCATCTACCCGGACACCCCACAGGGCCGGGCCGCCATGTCCGCGTACCGCGGCGCCATCGCCCGCACCGTCGCGGGCGTCGCGGCGGACGCCCGCATCCCGGCGCACGCCGGCTGACCCGAGGTGGGACACATGCCAGAACAAGCGATGTCGTACGCCGTCGGGCCGGCCGAACCGCCGCTGCTCGCGGAGACCATCGGCGCGAACCTGGCGCGAACCGTCGACCGGTGGGGTGACCGCGAGGCGCTGGTGGACCTCGCGGACGGCCGGCGCTGGACGTACGCCGAACTCGCGGCCGACGTGGCCGCCGTTGCCGCGGGGCTGCTGGCCCGCGGCGTCGACCGGGGCGACCGGGTGGGCATCTGGGCGCCGAACCGCGCCGAGTGGGTGCTCGTGCAGTACGCCACCGCCCGGATCGGCGCCGTCCTGGTGACCGTCAACCCCACGTACCGGGCGCACGAGCTGGGTTACGTGGTCCGCCAGTCGGGCATGCGGCTGCTGGTCAGCGCGGTCCGGCACCGCGGCAGCGACTACCGGGCGATGATCGACGAAGCCCTGCCGGAGTGCCCGGACCTGCGCGACGTGATCTACCTCGGGGAGCCGTCCTGGGCCGCGCTGCTGGCCGCCGGGCGGGACCACGACCCGGCGGTCCTGCGGGCGCGGGCCGCCGAGCTGGGCCCCGACGACCCCATCAACATCCAGTACACCTCGGGCACGACGGGCTTCCCGAAGGGCGCGACGCTGTCGCACCGCAACATCCTCAACAACGGGTACACGGTCGCGGAGCTGCTCGGCTACACCGAGCGCGACCGGGTCTGCCTCCCGGTGCCGCTCTACCACTGCTTCGGCATGGTGATGGGCATGCTGGGCGCCACCACGCACGGGGCGTGCGCGGTGCTGCCGGGGCCCGGCTTCGACGCCCGCGCCACGCTGCGGGCGGTCCGGGACGAGCGGTGTACGTCGCTGTACGGCGTACCCACCATGTTCATCGCCGAGCTGGACGACCCGGACTTCGGCGACTACGACCTCACCAGCCTGCGCACCGGCATCATGGCCGGCTCGCCCTGCCCGGTGGAGGTGATGAAGCGGGTCATCGACGAGATGCACATGACCGAGGTGGCCATCTGCTACGGCATGACCGAGACCTCGCCGGTCTCCACCATGACCCGGCCGGACGACGACCTGTCCCGCCGCACCCAGACCGTCGGCCGGGTGCTGCCGCACCTGGAGGTGCGGATCACCGACCCGGTCACCGGCCTGCTCGTGCCCGCGGACGTCCCGGGTGAGCTGTGCACCCGCGGCTACTCGGTGATGCGCGGCTACTGGAACGACGCCGGGCGCACCGCGGAGGCCATCGACGCGGACGGCTGGCTGCACACCGGCGACCTGGCCACGATGGACAGCGCCGGCTACGTCAGCATCGTCGGCCGGATCAAGGACATGGTGATCCGGGGCGGGGAGAACGTCTACCCCCGCGAGGTGGAGGAGTTCCTGCACGGCCACCCCGACATCGCGGACGTGCAGGTCATCGGTGTGCCCGACCCGCGGTACGGCGAGGAGCTGATGGCCTGGATCGTGCCCCGCCCGGGCACGGCGGCGCCGACGGTCGAGGACCTGCGGACCTACTGCGACGGGAAGCTGGCCAGGTACAAGGTCCCGCGCTACGTGCACATTGTGGATGGTTTCCCGCTGACGGTCAGCGGCAAGGTCCGCAAGGCGGAGATGCGCCAGCGGGCGGTCGAGCTGCTCGGCATGTGCGCGGCCGCGGTCCGCAACGTCTGACCGGCCTGCGCCCTCAGTCGCCCTCGGCGTGCGCGCCGTGGTCACCGACCTGCGCGTCGAACCAGGCGTGCAGCGCCGCGACCACGGCGCGCTCCGTGCTGGCGTACGTGATCCGGCCGCCGTCGGCGGTGGCCTGGTAGGTGACCGTGAGCCGCCCGGCGCTCTCCCGCAGGGTCGCCAGGCCCGGCATGGCGTCGCCGTGGATCCGGGCCGGGTCGGTGAAGTCGCCCCGGCGGAACCTGTCCGCTTCGCCCTGCAGGTGCCGCTGGACCAGAACGACCTGGTCGGCGGCGGTTGGGGCGTCCGCGACGACGGTCTGCACGCCGCCGGCGACCGTCTTGACGAAGCGGTGCGTGGTGCGCTCCAGGTCGAACGGCATCACCGACGCGCCGCGGCTGGCGACCGCCGACTGCCGGGCGGCGGCTTCGCCGGCTGGCGTGCCGCCGCTCCCGCCGTCTCGCCCGCAGCCGGCGACCGCGGCCAGCAGCGTCAGCGCGGTCGCAACGGCGGCTGCGCGCCGACCCGGCGCCCGCCCGGTGCGGATTTCCCCCATCATGGTTCGATGCTACAACCATCAGGTTCGACACTGCAACCATGTCATCCAGCGGGTCCGGGATTGCTTTAGCATCGGGCGATGACCGACGACGCGTACGCGCTTCGCCCGATCGGCCGGGTCGAGTCGCCGCTGACCCGCCGC
The DNA here is from genome assembly GCA_035634075.1 of Pilimelia sp. Lineage (GTDB taxonomy): Bacteria > Actinomycetota > Actinomycetes > Mycobacteriales > Micromonosporaceae > DASQDS01. The sequence goes on from DASQDS010000626.1 coordinate 5,153, forward strand.
GAGGAGGCGCCGCGCCAGGGCGACGAGGGCGCCCCCGACGCGTGGCTGGTCATCGACCCCGCCGCCGCCGCGGGCCTGCACGGCGTTGCGGCCGGCACTGACCTGCTCGTGCTGACCTGGCTGGACCGGGCCGACCGCGATGTGCTGACCGTGCACCCACGCGGCGACCGGGACCGGCCGCGCACCGGCGTGTTCGCCACCCGGTCGCCGGACCGGCCCAACCCGATCGGGCTGCACCACGTGCGCATCACGGCCATCGACGGCCTTCGCCTGCGGGTACAGAACCTGGAGGCGATCGACGGCACGCCGGTGCTCGACCTCAAGCCGATCCTGGGCCCGCCTGCCGAACGCTGACCCCCGCGCCCGCCACGGTCGGGCCCGCGCCAATCAATCTTGGCACGTTTGTGTTAGCTGCCAACACAAACGTGCCAAGATCTCCCCGCCGGGCGTGGCGGCCAGGTCGCACGCATCGGTGCTCAGCCGTCCCGGCCCTGCCAGGTTGTCACGCAGGCCTCGTTCCCCTCGGCGTCGGCGAGCACCCAGAAGGAAGGCGCACGGGCCGCGGACAGGAGCCGCCCACCCGCCGCCAGCGCGGCCTCGATCCGCCCGGGCGCCTCGTCGTGCGGGACGCAGATGTCGACGTGGATGCGGTTGCGGTGCGGGCGCGGCCGGTCCATCCGCTGGAACCACACCGCCGGGCCGTGCCCCACCGGGTCGACGATCGGGTCCGCCGGACCGTCGGTGCCGGCCTCGTCGGCGTAGCCCAGTACCGCCTTCCAGAACGGCCGGATCGCCGGGATGTCCAACGCGTCGATCGCGATTTCCAGGAGCTGCACCGACCATGGCGCCCCGGCGTCGCTGGCCGGCTCCGTTCGCAGCCCGATCTCCCGCATGGCGCCGGAGACCCGGCGCGCGAGGTCGACGTCCCGGCCCGTCACCGCCGCCAGGCCGAGCGTCTGCAGGCCGAGAACGACCCGGTCCGCCCGGAGGTCGACGCGCAGGTGGCCATCGGCCTCGCCGCCGCACACCGCGACCGCCCGTGCCGCCACCTCGGCGGCCTGGGCCAGCGACCCGACGGCGACCGAGGTACGCACTGTGCCGAGCAGGAACCGCCAGCCGCAGTCACCGACCGCGTCCGAGGCTTCCCGCCGACTCAGCTTCTCGTCCATCAACGGCATTCTCGCAGCGTCCCCGAGCGGCCGGCACGCCCGGTCAGTGGCCGCGGAAGGCTTCCTCCAGCCACCAGGAGCCCCGGCTGCCGCTGACCTTCGCGTCGACCACGAGCGGCCGGTCCCGGGGGCCGGCCAGCCAGTCGCGGGCGCCGGCCAGGTCGCCCGGGTCGCGGACGGTGACGCCGGCGCAGCCGAAGCCCCGGCCGATCGCCGCCAGGTCCGCGTCCGGGAACGTCACCGTGTCCAGCGGGTGGCCGTGCGGTCCGAAGTGGTGCACCTCGGCGCCGTACGCCGCGTCGTTGTAGACCACCACCACCATCGGCAGCGCCAGCCGTACGGCGGTGGCCAGCTCGGCGACCGACATGGCGAAGCCGCCGTCGCCGAGGGCCGCCACCGGCAACCTGTCCGGCCGGGCGACCGCCGCACCGATTGCGCCGGCGAGCCCGAGCCCGATGGACTGGAACGCCTGCGCGAAGACGAACCCGGCCGAGTCGGGCACCGACAGGTACATGGACGGGTAGCCCATGAAGTTGCCGGAGTCGACCACCACCGTGCGCTCGGCCGGCAGGAGGTCGTCCAGCGCCGCGCTGAGCGTACGCGGATCGATCCGGCCCTCGGCGCGGTCCTCGGTGTACGGCACGTCCCGCCAGCGGCCGCCCGCGGTCAGCCGGGCCGCCAGCGCGGCGTCGCGCCAGCCGGGCCCGCGCCAGCCGCGGCGGGCGAGTTCGGCGTCGACGGCGGTCGCGAC
>DASQDS010000627.1:0-13961 GCA_035634075.1 Pilimelia sp.
TACCTGAACCACCTGCTCCGCGTCGCCATCCGGATCATCCGCTACTACGGCGTGGCCGACCCGGATGTCATCGTCGCCGCGCTGCTGCACGACGCGGTCGAGGACCACCCCGCCGAGCTCGCCGCACTGGCCCGCGACGGCGGCCAGCCCCCGGCTGCGCCGGCCAGAGCCGACGCGGGTTCGCCACCCGGATCCGACGCGGCGGCCGTGGCCGGTGCGCTGGCGGTGCTCGGGGCGCGCTACGGCGCCCGGGCCGCCGGCCTGGTGGCGGCGGTGACGAACCCGGCGTACGACCCGGCGCGCGACGCGCACGAGCAGTACCGCGAGCACGTGGTGGCGAGCCTCAGCCGCGACCCGTGGGCCCGGGTCATCAAGATCTCCGATTTCACGGACAACGCGGTCGGCGCCATCCACAGCACCGGCCCGAAGGTGGCCGCCGCGGCCCGCAAGTACCGGCCGCTGGTCCCGGCGCTGCGGGAGCTCATCGCCCGCCCCGACACGCCGCTGTCGGCGGAGGCCAAGCAGCACATCTACGGTCAGCTCGAGCTCGCCGAGGAGCGGCTCGGGGCCATCCTGGACGGCTGATCCGGCCGGGCGGCGGGCCGCTGTGGCGGCCTGGCCCTCCGGACGAATAGGACGCCTCCTGAAATAACGCTATGTAGGCTCCTATTTACGGCTCGCTCGCGTTGGGTTTCCGAATTGTTACTGACCTGGTCGTGCGGAACCCTGGACAGGGCCCGCATGCAAGCGCTTACATGCGAGGACGCCCCACATTTGTCAAGGTCCGGCGCGGCGGCACTACCCGCCACCGTCGCCGGCGAGGAAGGAGGACGGCATGGCGGTCCATCCGAGGCGGCGCCAGGCCCTTGCGCTCACCAGCGTGCTGGGCTTGTTGCTCGCCGCAACCGCCTGCTCCGACGACGGCGGCAACGGCGACACGGCGACGGGTTCCGACGACTGCGCCGCGTTCGAGAAGTACGCGGGCAACGAGGGCAAGAAGGTATCGATCTACGCATCCATCCGGGACACCGAGGCGGAACTGCTCGAGGAGTCCTGGTCGCAGTTTGCCGAGTGCACCGAGATCGAGATCGAGTACGAGGGCAGCGGCGAGTTCGAGGCGCAGTTGCCGGTCCGCGTGGACGGCGGCAACCCGCCGGACCTCGCGTTCATCCCGCAGCCGGGCCTGCTCAAGCGCTTCGCCGACGGCAAGAAGCTCAAGCCCGCCCCGGCCGACGCCAAGGCCGCGGCCGAGGCCAACTACCCGGCCAACTGGCTGGGCTACAGCACCGTCGGCGGGACCTTCTACGGTGCGCCGCTGGCCTCCAACGTGAAGTCCTTCGTCTGGTACTCCCCGAAGACGTTCCAGGAGAAGGGCTGGGCCGTCCCCAAGACCTGGGACGAGTTGATCAAGTTGAGCGACACCATCGCGGCCAGCGGCGTGAAGCCGTGGTGCGCCGGGGTGGAGTCCGGGGACGCCACCGGGTGGCCCGCGACGGACTGGCTCGAGGACCTGATGCTGCGCACTGCCGGCCCGGACGTGTACGACCAGTGGGTCACCCACCAGATCGCGTTCAACGATCCCCGGGTGAAGACGGCGCTCGACCAGGCCGGCCAGATCCTGAAGAACCCGAAGTACGTCAACGGGGGCTACGGCGACGTCAAGAGCATCGTCAGCACGTCCTTCCAGGAGGGCGGCCTGCCCGTCCGGGACGGCAAGTGTGCGATGCACCGGCAGGCGTCGTTCTACGCCAACCAGTGGCCCGAAGGCACCACGGTGGCCGAGGACGGCGACGTCTTCGCGTTCTACTTCCCGACCGTGGACCCGGCCAAGGGCGAGCCGCTGCTGGCGGCGGGCGAGTTCGTCACCGCCTTCACCGACCGGCCCGAGGTGCAGGCGGTGCAGAACTACCTGGCCACGCCGGATTACCACAACGCCCGGGCCAAGCTCGGCAACTGGGTGTCCGGCAGCAAGGGCCTGGACATCGCCAACGTGAAGAACCCGATCGACAAGCTGTCGGTCGAGCTGCTCAACAGCGCGGGTGACCGGCTCCGGTTCGACGGCTCCGACCTGATGCCGTCGTCCGTCGGCGCCGGCACGCTCTGGCGCGGGATGGTGCAGTGGCTGAACGGCGCCAACTCCACCACCGTACTGAACAGCATCGAAGGCAGCTGGCCCAAGTGATCCACCCCGGCCGGCCGACCCGGGACTGCCCCCGGGCCGGCCGGCCGGATTCCCCCCGGGAGTGCGGATGAGATTCGACCTCGCCGCCCAGGCGCCCCAGCTGGTGATGCTGGCGTACGGCCACATCGCCTTTGCGGTCGTCATCGGCGGCATGCTGCTGCTGCTCGACGTCGTACCGACCTATTTCGCCCGCCGCCGCGAGCGGGCGCTGGTCGCCATCGTCGCCGCCGGCGGAACACCGCCGCTCAGTCTCCGGCGCAAGCGCGGTGAGACGGGCTATGCCATGTTCTTCCTCCTGCCGGTCCTGTTGCTCGTGCTGATCGGCCTGGTCATCCCGGCGATCCGCACGTCGCTGCTCTCCCTGATGAGCCGGGACAGCAGCGAGTTCGTCGGCTTGCGCAACTACCGCTGGATGTTCACCAACGACGACATCCTCGGCGTGCTGACGAACACCGCGACCTGGGTGGTGCTCGTCCCCCTGCTGGCCACCACGGTCGGGCTGCTCTACGCGGTGATGGTGGACCGGGCCAGATTCGAGGCGGTCGCCAAGTCGCTGATCTTCCTCCCGATGGCGATCTCCTTCGTGGGCGCCAGCATCATCTGGAGGTTCGTGTACGCCTACCGCTCCGACGAGCAGGACCAGATCGGGCTGCTCAACCAGATCGCCGTCGCCCTCGGCGCCACCCCCCGGCAGTGGCTGCAGGACCCGCCGCTGAACAACCTGCTGCTGATCGTGGTGCTGGTGTGGATTCAGGCGGGCTTCGCGATGGTGGTGCTCTCCGCCGCCATCAAGGCCATCCCCGGCGACATCATCGAGGCCGCCAAGCTCGACGGGGTGAACGCGTGGCAGATGTTCACCCGCGTCACGCTGCCGACCATCCGGCCGGCCCTGATCGTGGTGGTCGTCGCCATCACGATCGCCACGATGAAGGTCTTCGACATCGTGCGGACAATGACCAACGGTAACTTCGACACCAATGTGGTCGCTCTGGAGATGTACAACCAGGCCTTCCGCTACCAGGAGACCGGGCAGGGCTCGGCGCTGGCGGTCTTCCTTTTCATCCTGGTGATCCCCGTAGTGATCTTCCAGGTTCGCAACCTGCGCAGGCAGCGGGAGGGCTGAGATGACCACGACAACCCCCGTCCTCGCCGGCACGGCGGTCGCGGACGCCTCCCCCGCCACCCGCGCCGGCCGGATCCGCCGCCGGCTGAACACCCGCGTCGCCACCGTCGTCTCCATCGTGGTCGCGGTGGTGTGGACGGTGCCGACCTTCGGCCTGTTCATCTCGTCGTTCCGGCCCGAGGCCGACATCAAGAGCACCGGCTGGTGGACGGCGTTCACCAGCCCGGAGTTCACGCTCGACAACTACCAGCAGGTGCTGTTCGGCCGCAGTTCGTCCTCCGGCCAGTTCGCCAGCTACTTCATCAACTCCCTGGTCATCACGATCCCGTCCGTGCTGTTCCCGATCGCGTTCGCGGCGATGGCGGCGTACGCGCTCTCCTGGATCCGTTTCCGCGGCCGGGAGTGGGTCTACATCGGCATCTTCGCGTTGCAGATCGTGCCCCTGCAGATGGCGCTGGTGCCGCTGCTGAGCTTCTTCTCCCGCGGCGTGACCCTGGGCGGTCTGACCCTCATGCCGGCCTGGCAGCTCGACGACGAGCAGAAGTTCGTCCAGGTGTGGTTCGCGCACACCTGCTTCGCGCTCCCGTTCGCCGTGTTCCTGCTGCACAACTTCATCTCGCAGCTGCCGAGCGAGCTGATGGAGGCGGCCCGGGTCGACGGCGCCAGCCACGGTAAGATCTTCCGGTCGATCGTGCTGCCGCTCATCACGCCCGCGCTGGCGTCGCTGGCGATCTTCCAGTTCCTGTGGGTCTGGAACGATCTCCTGGTCGCGTTGATCTTCGCGGGCGGCGGCCGGGACGTGGCGCCACTGACGGTACGGCTGGCGGAGCTCGCGGGCACGCGCGGCAACGAGTGGCAACGCCTGACGTCGGGCGCGTTCGTATCCATCATCATCCCGCTCATCGTGTTCCTGTCGCTGCAGCGCTACTTCGTGCGTGGCCTGCTGACCGGCAGCGTCAAGGGCTGAGGGGGCCCGCCGCCGGACCGGCAGAAGGACGACGCGATGACCAGGATCGATGACGTGGCACGCCTGGCCGGCGTTTCCACGGCGACCGTCTCCCGGGCGCTGCGCGGGCTGCCGACGGTGTCGCAGCCGACCCGCGACCGGGTGCTCGACGCGGCCACCCGGCTGGGCTACCGCGCGTCGCCCAGCGCCTCCCGGCTCGCCGGCGGCCGTACCGGCGCCATCGCGGTGGTGGTCCCCCGCCTCACCCGGTGGTTCTTCGCCACCGTGGTGGAGGCCGCCGAGGAGGCGCTCCACCAGGCCGGGTACGACCTGCTGCTCTACAACCTCGGCGGGCGGGAACAGGCCCGGCAGCGGCTGCTCTACACCGCCGCCCTGCACCAGCGGGTGGACGCGCTGATGCTCGTGGCCACGCCGCTGCAGGGCCGCGACTTCGCCGCCGTGAGCGCCCTGGACATGCCGGGCGTGACGGTCAGTTCCGGGACGCCCGTGCCCGGCTGGCCGAGCGTCCGGATCGACGACGTCGCGGCCGCCCGGGCCGCCACCGACCACCTGCTGGCGCTCGGCCACCGGCGGATCGCGCACATCTCCGGCGACGACGCCGACGAGCTGGCCTTCACCACGCACCTCGACCGGCGGCGCGGCTACCTCGACGCCCTGGAATCCGCCGGCGTGACGCCGGACGAGGCGCTCGACGTGGAGGCGCCGTTCACGGTGGCCGGCGGCGCGCGGGCCACGGCCCTGCTGCTGGAGCGCGACGACCCACCCACCGCCATCTTCGCGGCGTGCGACGAGATGGCGATGGGGGCGCTCGCTACGCTCCGCGAATACGGGCTTGCCGCGCCCGGCGACCTGAGCGTGATCGGCGTGGACGACCACGACCTGGCCGGCGCGGTGGGCCTGAGCACGGTGGCGCAGTCCGCCGCCGAGCAGGGCAGGCTGGCGGCTGAGACGCTGCTTGCGATGCTGTGCGGTGAGCCGGTACGCGACGGCGGCGACGCCGTGCCGACCCGGTTGATAGTCCGGGAGACCACCGGGCCCCCGAGGGCCGACCAACAGGATGGGGAAGATCAATAACATGCAGGAACAACCGGCGCAGTGGTGGCGGGACGCCGTCATCTACCAGGTGTGCCCGCGCTCCTTCGCCGACTCCGACGGCGACGGCGTCGGCGACCTGCCCGGCGTCACCGCCCGGCTGGACCACCTGGCGGAGCTCGGAGTGGACGCGGTCTGGCTGTCCCCGTTCTACCCGTCCCCGCAGGCCGACGCCGGCTACGACGTCGCCGACTACCGGGACGTCGACCCCATCTTCGGCACGCTCGCGGACGCCGACAAGCTCATCACCGAGGCGCACGCCCGCGGCCTGCGGGTCATCGTGGACATGGTGCCCAACCACACGTCCAACGTGCACCCGTGGTTCGCCGAAGCGCTCACCGCCGGCCCGGGCGGCCCCGCGCGGGGGCGCTACATCTTCCACCCGGGCCGCGGCGTGGAGGGGGAAGTCCCCCCGAACGACTGGGGCAGCGTCTTCGGCGGCCCGGCCTGGACCCGGGTACCCGACGGGGAGTGGTACCTGCATCTGTTCGACCCGAGCCAGCCCGACCTGAACTGGGACAACCCGGAGGTCCGCGACGAGTTCCGGGACATCCTGCGCTTCTGGCTCGACCGCGGGGTGGACGGCTTCCGGGTGGACGTGGCGCACGGGCTGATCAAGGATGCGGACCTCGCCGACTGGGAAGGGCCGGTCGACGCGCTGACCGGCGGCGACGACGGCCCGTCCGCGCCCATGTGGGACCAGGACGGCGTACACGAGATCTACCAGGACTGGCGGCGGATCGTCGACGCGGCGCCCGGCGAACGGATCCTGGTCGCGGAGGCGTGGGTGCAGCCGGCGGAGCGGCTGGCCCGGTACGTCCGCCCCGACGAGATGCACCAGGCGTTCAACTTCGGGTACCTGGAGGCGCCGTGGACGGCGGCCGACCAGCGCGCCATCATCGCCGACTCCGTGGCGGCGATGGCGACGGTCGGCGCCCCCACCACGTGGGTGCTCTCCAATCACGACGTGGTGCGGCACGCGTCCCGCCTCGGCCTGCCCGTCGGCACCCCGCGGCCGCGTGGCATCGGCGTGGACGACCCGCAGCCGGACGCGGCGCTCGGCCTGCGCCGGGCCCGGGCGGCCACGCTGCTGATGCTGGCGCTGCCGGGCTCCGCCTACCTCTACCAGGGCGAGGAGCTGGGGCTGCCGGAGCACACCACCATGCCGGACGACGTGCGGCAGGACCCGACCTGGCGGCGGACGAACTACACCGACCGCGGGCGGGATGGCTGCCGGGTACCGATTCCGTGGGAGGCGGACGCGCCGTCGTACGGCTTCGGGCCGACCGACCACAGCTGGCTGCCCCAGCCGGTTACCTGGGCGGAGTACGCGCTGGACCGGCAGCGCGGCGTCGCCGGGTCCACGTACGAGCTCTACCGGACGGCCCTGCGGCTGCGCCGGGAGCTGGCACTGGGCCGCGCGGACCTCACGGTGGACGAGGCCCCGGCGGACGTCCTGGTGGTCCGCGTTGGCCCCCTCCAGGTGCTGACCAACTTCGGCCCCGCCCCCGCCCCTCTCCCCTCTTCCGCGGAGGTGCTCCTGACCAGCGCCCCCCTGACCGAAGACGCCCAGCTCCCCCCGGACGTAACAGCCTGGACCCGCCCCCGGGCCTGACGTTGCGGCTGATCAAGGGATTGGTGCCACGCCGCCCGGCGTGTCGTGGCACCAATCCCTTGATCACGCCCGGGTCGGGCGTTAGGCCGTCCAGTTTAGGAGGGTTTCGCCGGCTGTTATCACCGCTAGCCAGAGGAGCAGGGCGGCTATCGGGACCAGGGGGGTCAGCAGCGGGCGGCGGCGGCGCAGCCACGCGCCGAACAGCAGCAGCCCGGCCCACATGGCGAGCAGCAGCGCGACCGCCCAGCCGGGCGCGACGAGCCCGCTGGCGGCGAACCAGAAGAACAGCGCGGCATGGGCCAGCAGGCCCAGCCACCCCACGATCAGCACGCCGCGGGACGGCGACGATTCCATCAGCCCACCCTTGCGTGCGGCGGGGCGGCGCGCAGTCGGCCAACCGGTCGGCGCGGCACGGGCATCCGTCCGTTGGGGGTCAGCCCGCCGCTCGGACCGGCGGGTCGGCTCCCTCCGTTGCGGCGGGATGCCCGCCGTGCGGCACCGCCGCCCGGTCGTGCAGGAGCCGGTGCACGGCCGTGATGTCGCGCGGCGACGTGCGGGACGCCAGGTAGTACATGATGCCGGTCGGCACGAAGAAGAGCTGGAAGGCGGCGAGGCCGAGCGCGTAGTTCAGCGGTGGGGGGTACGCCCCCGCCAGCGCCCGGAAGGCCACCCCGACCAGCGCGTTGCCGCCGGCGCGGCCCAGGCCGTTGACGAGGTTGCCGAGGCTGTAGACCGTGCCCCGGTGCTCGGGCGGGTTGGCGTCCGCAATCAGGGCGAACCAGTTCGGCGAGTTCGCCGACGTCAGCGCCAGCGCCAGCACCGCGACGAGCAGGCTCACCGCGGTCGTCGGTTCGCGGGCCACGCTGGCCAGCACGGCCGCCGCGATCGCGCCCATCCCGGCGCCGTCGGAGACGTCGACCCGCACCGGCGTGAAGAACAGGACCAGGTACAGCGGTACGGCGGCGAGGATGCCGGCGGCCGCCACGCGGGCCCGGCCGCCGAGGTGACGCCGTTGGAGCCGGTCGCCGAGGTAGCCCCCCACGATCGACAGCACGCCGCCGAGCTGGAAGAGCGTCGCGAAGAGGCTGCCGATGACGATGGCGGTGGGCTCGTCGTACCCCTGCTCCTCGGCCCGAGCCTGGAACAGGCGGGGCAGCCACACCAGCGACCCGAACGCCGCCTGCGCGGTGAGCCCTTGCATGATCAACCAGACGTTGGTCCGGCGGGCGAGGATCCGCGGCACGTCGGCCCGGGTGATCCGGTATTCGTACTCCTCCCCCGCGGCGAACAGCCCGGCCAGCTCCGGCTCGCTCTCGCCGCGCCGGATGTCCGCCGTGAACAGATACGCGACCGTGGCCAGCAGACCCACAACGGCGAGCACGAGGAACGGCCGGCGCCAGGCGCCGGCCCCGAGCAGCCCGCCCAGCAGCGTCCCGGCGAGCGTGCCGACCCCCTGCGACAGCCCCCAGAAGCTCATCACCAGCCCGCGGCGGCGCGGCGAGATGAGGTCGCTCACCACGGAGAAGCCGACCGACGCGACCGCCCCGAGGCCCACCGCGGCGACCGCCTGCGCGACGAAGAAGGCCAGGTAGCCGCCGGCGTACGCGGTGCCCAGGCTGCCCGCCGCCCACAGCAGCGTGCCGATCATGAGCAGCGGCTTGCGGTTGGTGCGGTCCCCGACGTACGCCCAGGCCACAGCGGCGACGGCCGTGAGCAGGTAGCTGACCGCGGTGACGGCGCCGACGGCGGCCTCGCGCACGCCAAGCTCGGTGCTGATCGGGCTGTACAGCGGCGGGATCAGGCCGATGGCCACGTTGTCCAGCGAGGCGAGCACGATGAAGACCACCACGCTGTAGCCCCGGTGCAGCCGCCGATCTCCCATGCCGGCACCCAATCAGGGGCTGCCCCGGCGCACAAGCCGCCGCCCCGATCCTCACCGGGCGACCCGTGCGGTGGCTGGTGCCCACCGGTCCGGCGGACTGAGGGCGCCCGCCCCGGTCAGTGCGCGGGCCGGTCCAGGAGGTGGTCGCGGGCCGCCGCGTAGCGCTCGCGGACGGCCGGCACCGGCTGGTCCGCGTACTCCTGCACCTCGCCGATCGACCACGGCGGCGGCTGGTCCCCGCCCAGCGCGACCCAGGCGGCCTGGCGGGCCGCGCCGTCGGCCACGTACTCCCGCGCGGGCGGGACCGCGACCGGGCAGCCGAAGATCGTGGGCGCGATCCGGCGGACCGCCGCGGATCGCGCGCCGCCGCCGACGAGCACCACCCGGCGCACCGTCGCGCCCTGCGCCACCAGGGCGTCCAGCGCTTCCGCGAGCGCGCAGAGCATGCCCTCCACCGCGGCGCGGGCCAGGTGGGCGGGCGTGGCGGTGCGCAGCGTCAGCCCGTGCACGGCGCCGGTCGACAGCGGACGGTTCGGCGTCCGCTCGCCCTCCAGGTAGGGCACCACGACGAGCCCGTCGGCGCCGGCCGGGGCCGACAGCGCCAGCTCGGTGAGGCCGTCGTGGTCCACGCCCAGCAGCCGGGCCGCCGCGTCCAGGACCCGCGCGGCGTTCAGCGTGCACACCAGCGGCAGGTACCGGCCGGTCGTGTCGGCGAACCCGGCGACGGCGCCGGTGGGATCGGCCGCCGGCACCTCCGCCACGCTGAACGCCGTGCCGGACGTGCCGATCGACACGACCACGTCGCCGGGCGCGGCGCCGGCGCCGAGGGCCGCCGCCGCGTTGTCGCCGGCGCCCGGGCCCAGTGGCGCCCCGCTGGGCAGCGCGCCGGCGGTTTCCGTCGGCCCCAGGACGGCCGGCAGGAGGACGTCGTCGCGGCCCAGCGCCAGCAGCAGCAGCTCCGGCCGGTACGCCCCGGCGGCCGCCGACCAGTACCCGGTGCCGCTGGCGTCGCTCCGGTCGGTGCACAGGGCGTCCAGGCCCGTGCCGCCCGCCAACCGCCAGGTCAGCCAGTCGTGCGGCAGGCAGATCGCGGCGGTGCGGGCGGCGTTGTCCGGCTCGTGCTGGGCCAGCCAGCGCAGCTTGCTGACGGTGAACGACGCGACCGGCACCAGGCCGACCGCCTCCGCCCAGGCGCGCCGCCCCGCCTCGCCGCCGCCGAGCTCGTCGATCAGATCCTCGGCGGCCCGGGCCGACCGGGTGTCGTTCCACAGCAGCGCGGGCCGGACCACCTCGCCGGCATCGTCCAGGCACACCATGCCGTGCTGCTGCCCCGCGACGGAGGCGGCGGCGACGTCGTCGAGACCGCCGGCCGCGGCCACCGCCTCGTCCAGCGCTGCGGTCCACGCGTACGGGTGCACCTCGGTGCCCTCGGGGTGCGCCGCGCGGCCCTCGCGGACCAGCTCCCCGGTCTCGGCGTCCCGGACGACGACCTTGCAGGACTGGGTGGACGAGTCGACCCCCGCGACGAGCGGCACGGCGCTACCGCCCGCGCAACAGGTGGTCGACGGCGAGCTGGTTGAGGTGTATGTGGCCGTATCCGGCGGCCCCGACCGCGTCGGCGTCGAAGTCCTCGAACGCCGACCGGTCGGCCAGCAGGTCGGCGTACGTCTCCCCGGCGCCCAGCGTGGGCGTGGACAGCTCCGCCACCCGGGTGGTCGCCAGGGCGGCCTGCACCTCCGGATCGGCCCGGAAGGCCGCCGCGCGCTCCTTCAGCAGCAGGTACGTGCGCATGTTGGCCGCCGCGGACGCCCACACCCCCGTGTAGTCCTCGGTGCGGGACGGCTTGTAGTCGAAGTGCCGCGGCCCCGCGTACGCCTCGCCGCCGCCCGGCCCGCCGAACTCCAGCAGGTCCACCAGCGCGAACGCGTTGAGCAGATCGCCGTGCCCGAACACCAGGTCCTGGTCGAACTTGATGCCCCGTTGGCCGTTGAGGTCGATGTGGAACAGCTTGCCGTGCCACAGCGCCTGGGCGATGCCGTGGACGAAATTCAGCCCCGCCATCTGCTCGTGGCCGACCTCCGGGTTGAGCCCCACCAGGTCGGCGTGCTCGAGGGAGTTGATGAACGCCAGGGCGTGCCCGACCGTCGGCAGGAGGATGTCGCCGCGCGGCTCGTTCGGCTTCGGCTCGATTGCGAACCGCATGTCGTAGCCCCGGTCCAGCACGTACTGGGCCAGGCTGTCCAGCGCCTCCCGGTAGCGGTCCAGCGCCGCGCGCACGTCCTTGCCCAGGTCGTACTCGGCGCCCTCCCGGCCGCCCCACAGCACGTAGGTCTGGGCGCCCAGCTCAGCGGCCAGGTCGAGGTTGCGCAGCACCTTGCGCATCGCGTACCGCCGCACCCGGCGGTCGTTGCTGGTGAACGCGCCGTCCTTGAAGACCGGGTGGGTGAACAGGTTGGTCGTCACCATCGGCACGGCCAGGCCGGTCTCGTCGAGGGCCTTGCGGAAGCGGGCGATGTGCTCCTGGCGGGCGGCGTCCGTCGACCCGTGCGGGATCACGTCGTCGTCGTGGAACGTCACCCCGTACGCGCCGAGCTCGGCCAGGCGGTGCACGGCCTCCACCGGGTCCAGGGCGGCGCGGGTCGGATCGCCGAACGGGTCCCGCGCCTGCCAGCCTACGGTCCACAGGCCGAAGGAGAAGCGGTCCTCGCGAGTCGGCTGGGGTGACATCGTGACCTCCGTGACGCCTGGCGGCTTTTGTTTATCGACCCAATTATGGCCGAGTTGATTATGGCCGAGGCCGGGCGCGACGGCGAACCCAACCTGGTTCCTACGCGGAACGGGCCACGGCGTGCGACTCGACCGGCTCCGCCACCGCGGTGAACTCGCGCAGCCCGTTCAGCAGCGCGGCGCGGCCGGTCTCCGACATGCCGGCCAGCGCCTCGGCGAGCATCCGTCGGCGCTCCACCCGCAGCTCGGCCAGGAGCCCCGCGCCCGACCCGGTGAGGGTGAGCGAGATCTCGCGGCGATCCAGCCGGCCGGGCTCGCGCTCCAGCAGCCCGGCGGCGACCAACCGGTCGCACAGCCGGCTGGCCGAGGAGAGGATGATGTCCAGGCCCGCCGCCAACCGGCGCAGGTTGATGCCGGGGGACGCCTCGATCGCCAGGAGGGCGCGCAGCTGAGAGACGGACACGCGGGTCGACGCCCGCTCTCGGGCCTGATCCCATACCGACAACAGAGCCGCCGCGGCGAGATCGACGTCCGCGGCGAGCGCAAGGTCCGGGCCATCTGGCCCATGGTGTACGGCCATCGCGCAGCCGACACTACTCCGGCAAGCCCGCATCCCGACAGGCGGCGCCCCTACGGTTGTCCGCCCCCGCCCGCCGAGAGAGGTGTTTCGTGTACGAACGGTTGACCGCCATCCGCCGGGCGCTGGCCGAAGCTCCGACGTGGGCGATAGCGGACCGCCTGGCGGAGCAGGTGGCGAAGGAGTACGACGTGCTCGACGTCGAGCTCCTCCTGGTGGACTACCGGCTCGGCGCGCTGGTGCCGCTGCGCGGCGGGGAGCCGCACACTCATCCGGGCAGCCCCGGCTGGCGCAGCTTCGACCACCAGTCCGAGCTGGCGGCCGACGACGCGCTCTTCCTGCCGGTGACCGCCCGCGGCGACCGGTTGGGCGTGCTCCGGGTGGCGCCGGCCGTGGTGGACCGCGCCGACGTCGCCGAGCTGGCGGAGGTGGCCGAGATGCTGGCCCACGAGCTGTCCGCGGCCTGGGCGAAGACCGACCGGTACGCGGCGGGGGCGCGGGTCCGCCGGCTGACGCTGGCCGCCGAGATGCAGTGGGAGCTGCTCCCGGGGCGCAGCTGCGTACGCCCGGCCTTCAGCCTCGCCGGCCAGCTGGAGCCCGCGTACGCCGTACGCGGCGACGGCTTCGACTGGTCCGACGACGCCGGGCGGCTGGCCGTGGCCGTCGTCAACGGGATGGGCGAAGGCGTCGCGGCGGCCATGCTGACGACCCTGGCGATCAGCGCGCTGCGCAATGCCCGCCGCGCCGGGCTGCCGCTCGCCGACCAGGCGGCGCTGGCCGACCAGGCGGTGTACGCGCACCACGGCGGCGCCGCGCACGTCGAGGCGCTGCTGCTGGAACTCGACCTGCGCACCGGCGAGGTGACCATCGTGGACGCCGGGTCGCCGCGGCTGATGCTGCTGCGGGACGGCGAGGTCGGCGAACAGCGGCTGGAGGCGCAGCTGCCGCTCGGCATGTTCGAGGACACGATCTACCAGCCCCAACGGATGGCGCTGCGCACCGGCGACCGGCTGCTGGTGCTGAGCGACGGGGTGTTCGACGCCGCCTCGACCTCGTCCCGGTACGGCGAGTCGGCGCTGGACCGCTTCGTCCGCCGCACCCGTTCGCTGGCGCCCCTGGAGGCCGTCCGGTCGCTGCTCGGCGACCTGCGCGCGTTCGTCGGCGGCGAGCTCGTCGACGACGCCGTGGTGGTCTGCCTGGACTGGGCCGGCCCCCGCGGCTGACGCCGGTCGCGTGCGAGCCGGTCAGCGCGGCGGGGCGGCCTGGCTGCGCAGGGCGAGCGCCTTGAGGAAGATCTCGCCGATCCTGGCCGGGTCCTCCGTCACGAAGACCCCACCGCCGGTCACCCGGGTGATCTGTTGGAGCGGCTGGAAGCCCACGCTCGGACCGATGCCGATGATCACTACCTGGATCGGCCGCCGCGGGTCCTTCAACCGATCGAGCTGGCCGAGCAGCACCGGCAGCGAGATGCCGTCGTTGTCGTCGTTCTCCCCGTCGGTGAACATGACCAGCGAGTTGATCCGGCCCGGATCCCAGCCGGTCTGCACCGTCCGGTACGCCGCCAGCAGCGTGTCGTAGAGCCCGGTGCCGCCGTTGCGTTTCGGACCCAGCTGGCCGAGCGAGGCCAGCAGCCGGCCCCGCTGGGTGGCCAGCGGGCCCACCGGCACCAGCTCGCGCCAGTCCCGCGCACCGACCAGCTCCGTGGAGAACGCCCAGAGGCCGACGGCCCACGAGTCGTCGAACAAGCCGAGGCCGCGCCGGCACGCCTCCGAGGTGACCTGCGAGCGGGTCGCGCT
>DASQDS010000628.1:0-18386 GCA_035634075.1 Pilimelia sp.
CCGCCCGGGACCGGCCGGCGGCGCAGGACACCCCCGCCGGGGACCGGGCGGCGGCGCCCCGCGTGCCCCCGCAGCCCGTCGCGGCGGACAGCGCCGCCACGGTCCGGCTGGCCGCGCTGGCCCGCCTGCCCTTCCATCGGGAGATGGACGAGGTGGCCGCCGAGCTGCGCCGCGACCTGGCGACCGTGACCGCCATCGGCGCGGTCGGGCTGTTCTCGCTCCAACCGGACGGCTCGCTGCGGATGGCTGGCGCCGCCGGCATGCCGCGCAGCGTGACGGCGGAGTGGGCCCACATCCCGGCCCAGCTCAACACCCCCATCGTGGACGCCGTCCGGCGGGGACGCCCGCGCTGGTTGCCGGATCACGCCGAGGCCCGCCGGCGCTACGTGCTGCTCGGGGAGCCCGCCGTCGTCTGGCCGTCCCGCGCCGCGTTGCCGCTGCGCCACGGTGACCGGATCGTCGGGGTTGCGGTCGTCCTCTGCGAGGAGGTGTGCGACTTCGATCCCCGCACCCGGCGCGCGGTGACCCGGTGCGTCGCCGAGGCGGCGCCCCGCTTCGTCCGGTTGTTGCGGGGCCGGCCGGAGCACAGCGGGTGGATCGCCGACAGCCAGGCCATCCTCGACCTGCTGACCGACGCGACGGTACTGATGGTGCCCGTACGGGCGGGGGACGGTCGGGTTGTCGACTTCGAGGTCGTGGCGGCGAGCCCCGCCGCCGTCGATGTCGCGGGTCGGCGCGGGCGCGACATGGTCGGGCTGCGCACCCTCCGGGCGTACCCCGCGCTGGCCGAGGGCGAACTCCCCGCGGCGATGCGCGAGGTGCTGACGAACGGCCACCCCCGCGAGGTGGGCCCGCTCACCTACGACGAGGTGCACGAGGGCATCGCGGTACAGACCGCCTACTCCGTGGCGCTGCGGAGGTTCGGGGAGGGCCTGCTCGTCACCTGGGTGCGCCGGGACGAGGAGCGGCGGTACGCCCAGCTGCTGGCCCGGCTGCAGCGGCTCGGCCGGCTGGGCTGGGCGGAGTGGGACCTCACGACGGACACCGTGAGCTGGTCGGACCAGCTGCTGGCCATCTTCGAGCGGGACGCCGCGCAGGGACCCATCATGCTGGAGGACATCCACCGGGTGGTGCTCCCGGCGGACCTGCCGGTCGTCGAGCGGGGCGTCGCCGACCTGCTGGAGCGGCGGCAACCCCTGGACGCCACCTTCCGGGTCCGCCTGCCGGGCGGCATCCGGTCGCTGCGGGCCATCTTCGAGGCCGACTTCGACGCGCGCGGCCGGCCCCGGCGGGCGTACGGCGTCGTCCAGGACGTCAGCGCGGGGCCGGCCGCCGGGACCGGCCGGCCGATGCTCGACGACATCGAGCGGGCGCTGGGCGAGCGCCGGCGGGCCCTGCGTACCGAACACCGGCTGGTCGCCGTCCTCCACCAGATCCTGCTCGCGCTGCCGGCCGGGCCGGTGCAGCGGCCGGGCCTGGAGGTCGGCGTGGTGTACCGGCCGGCGCAGGACGTCGCCCGGGCCGGCGGCGACTGGTACGACGTCGTACCCCTGCCCGACGATGCCACCCTGCTGGCCGTCGGTGACGTCGCCGGCCACGGGCTGGTGACGGCCGCCGTCATGGCCAAGCTGCGGCACGCGCTGGCGGTCCTCGCGGTGACCAGCCCGGACCCGGGCACGCTGGTCACCTCCCTCAACCGGATGGTCTGCGCCGATCCCACCGGACCGGTCGGCACCGTGGTGGTGGCCCGCTACGAGCCGGCGACCGCCCGCCTCACCTGGGCCCAGGCCGGTCACCCGCCGCCGATCCTGGTGTCCGGCGGGAAGGCGCGGGCATTGCCCCGGCCGGTCGGCATGCTGCTGGGCGCCGACCCGGACGCGAGGTACGCCGCCACCGCGACCGACCTGCCGGCCGACTGCCGGCTCCTGCTCTACACCGACGGGTTGATCGAGCGGTACGGCCGGCGCGACCTGCCGGCCACTGTCCTGGCGGCGCTCGCCGGCGCGGACCGGGAGCCGGTCGACGCGCTGCTGGCGCGGTTGCGCCCGGCGAACGTCGACGACGACACGTGCGCGCTCGCGCTGCGGCCGGTGCGGCGATGAGCACCGGCCGGTCCGCCGGCCGGGGCGGTGGCAGCTGGCAGGCGGGTGGCAGCAGCCGGGCGGGCGGTGGCAGCCGGGCTGGCGGCGGCGGTCGGGCCCGGCTGCACGGGCCGTTGTGGCGGGCGATCGCCGTGTTCCGCGTCGCCGCCCTCGCGTACGTCGCGGTCCTGATCGCGGGGAACGCGGGCGAGTACGCCCACCCCGTTGTCGCGTGGCTGGCCCTGGCGACGATGGCCGGCTGGACGGCGTACACCTGGTGGGCCTTTCGCGACCGCGCGCGGCGCGGCTGGCCGATGCTCCTGGCGGACCTGGCGGTGACGGCGGGGATCGAGCTCAGCACGCCCTGGGTGGTGGGCGCGGCGGCGCTCGCCGACGGCGCCCCCACGCTGGCCGTCGCCTGGCTCGCGGGGCCCGTGCTGACCTGGGCCGTGGCGGGCGGCCGGCGGCGGGGCCTGGTCGCGGCGCTCATCCTCGGCGCCGTGGAGGTCACCGTCCGCGGTGGCCCCAACCAGCCGACCGTGACCGGCGTGATGCTCATGGTGCTGGCCGCCGTCGCGGTCGGCCACGTCACCCGCCTGACGGTCGAGGCGGAGGGCCGGCTCCAGCGGGCGGTGGAGCTGGAGGCGGCCACCCGGGAGCGGGAGCGGCTGGCCCGCGACATTCACGACTCGGTCCTGCAGGTGCTGGCGCTGGTCCAGCGCCGGGGCGCGCGGCTGGACGGCGAGGCGGGGGAACTCGCCCGCCTGGCTGGCGAGCAGGAGGCCGCGCTCCGGGCGCTGATCACCACCGGCGCCGGGCCGGCGCCGGGCGCCGACGACGGCGCGCCGGCCGACCTGCGGGCCGCACTGTCGGCGTACGCCGGTGCCGCCGTTTCGGTGGCCGCCCCGGCGGACCCGGTGCCGCTGCCGGCGCCCGTCGCCCGGGAACTCGGGCTGGCGGTGGGCGCGGCGCTGGACAACGCCACCCGGCACGGCGGCCCCGGCGTGCGGGCGTGGGTGCTGGTCGAGGACGAGCCCGCGGCGGTCACCGTGACGGTCCGCGACGACGGCCCCGGCAGTCCGGACGGGCGCCTGACGGAGGCGGCGGCGCAGGGGCGGCTCGGCGTGGCGCAGTCGATCCGCGGCCGGGTGGCCGACGTCGGCGGCACCGTCACCATCTCGTCGGTGCCGGGCGAGGGCACGGAGGTGGAGCTGCGGGTCCCCCGGGGGTGAGTACGCTGCTGTCGTGCACGTTGAGGACTCCGCGCCGATCCGGGTGATGGTGGTCGACGACCACCCGATGTGGCGCGAGGGCGTGGCCCGTGACCTGGCCGAGGCTGGCTACGCGGTGGTCGCCACGTCCGGGGAGGGCCGGCAGGCGGTGCGGTTGGCCCCCGCGGCCCGCCCCGACGTGGTCGTGCTGGATCTTCAGCTGCCCGACGTCTCCGGCGTCGAGGTCATCCACGCGCTGGTCGCGGCGCTGCCGGCCGTCCGCGTGCTGATGCTCTCGGCCAGCGGCGAGCAGCAGGACGTGCTGGACGCGGTGAAGGCGGGCGCCACGGGTTACCTGCTCAAGTCCGCAGGGCCGGCCGATTTCCTGGCGGCGGTGGGGCGCACTGCGGCGGGCGAGCCGGTCTTCACTCCGGGCCTGGCCGGGCTGCTGCTGGGGGAGTACCGGCGGCTGGCCGCGGCGCCACCGGCCCCCGACTCGACCGCCCCGCGGCTCACCGACCGGGAGACCGAGGTGCTCCGGCTGGTCGCCAAGGGGTTGTCCTACAAGCAGATCGCCGCCCGCCTCGGCGTGTCCCACCGGACGGTGCAGAATCACGTGCAGAACACGCTGAACAAGCTCCAGCTGCACAACCGGGTGGAGCTGACGCGGTACGCCATCGAGCAGGGCCTGGACGGCTAGGCCCGGCTGCCCGATCCGGGTGCGTCCCGCGTCAGACGCAGGTTCCGCAGAATCCGCAGAGCGACGACTTCCACCGTCGCACCGGGACGTCGAACCGCTTGTCGTCCACCGCGACCGGCGTGGTGACCACGTTGATGTTGGAGCCGCCCAGATTGCGGTCGATCGCCAGGCAGGCGACGCGCGAGGCCGACGCTGAGGGCTGACCGCTCACGTAGTCGACGAGGCACACGGCCCGCATCGTCGTGAGGTCGGCATACTGGCCGGTGAAGGTGGCGCCGTCGGGCGACGACCCGAGCGGGAAGCTCTGGCCGTAGTAGCGACCCTCGTTGGCGGTGTAGCCGACGAAGCCGTAGCCGGCCGCCGCGCCCGACTCGCCCACGCACGGGCTGATCGAGCCGACGAGCGAGACGACGAGGAGGGGCCGGGCGTCCTGCATCCGGACCGTCGCCGAGTGCTGGCTGAACACGCCTTCGGAACAGATGTCCTCGTACGGCCAGTCGGACGCCGCCGGCGACCCGGATGTCGCCGGTGCAGGGCTGGCCGCCGGGGTGGGGCTGGCCGTCGGCGTCGGGCTGGCCTCCGCTCCAGCCCGTACGCCGGCATCCGGCGGCGCCGCCATCCCGGGCGGCGTCACGCCCAGCACAATGGTCATGGCGGTGGCGGCGGCCAGACCGCTCCATAGGCGGCGGTGGCGACGAGACATGGTGGTCCTTGTCCGGAGAACGGCGGTGCACAGGCGAACGGGGTCGGCGCGCATGCAATCACGGGCGCGCCGACCCCCACCAGGCCAACGGTATCTCCAGGGCCATTTTGCAGCTTTGCGCAAGATCAGTGGTGCGCCGCGGGGCTCGCGGGCGCCGCGGCTCAGGCCGGCGGGATGAACTCGTGCACCGCGAGTTCCTCCGCGCTGGCGCCGCCGCCCGCCGCGCCGGCGTCGGTGGCCACGGCATCGGCCTCGGTGTCGAACAGGCCACCCTGGTCCGGCTCGACGAGCCGGCCGACGGGCGCGCCGACCGTTCCCTCCAGGGGCCGGTCGTACAGGGAGACCTTGGTGTCCGGGTCGTACTGCGGGCCCGGGTCCAGCACGTCCGCGTCGAGCTGTGCCTGCGCGGCGGCCTCCTCGCTCACGGCCTCGTCCGCCAGCGCGCTGCCCGGCGCGCCGAGCGGGTCGTCCGCTGACACGTCGGGCACCTCCTGCGCCAGCCGGTCGTCGAGCGACTCGCCGATGCGCTGCTCCTCGGCGGTCGTGCCGAACCGGTCCATTGCCAGCGGGACGTCGGACGGCAGGGCGGCCGGGTCGAGGCCGTCGGCCTCCCGCCCGGTGTTCACCTCGTCGTAGGCGGTGGAATCGTCGTCCGCCGTCTCGGGCAGGCCTTCGGCGGCCGGGTCGGAGATCGGGGTCGGGTAGTCGTCGTCGCGCATGGCGGCTGACTACCCCGTTCGCGGGCGTCGTAATCGGCCCGCTCCGCAGCTCAGGCCTGCCCGTCGGGGGCCTGCGGGGCCGGGCTCGCGCCGTCCTCCGGCTCCATGACCAGGATGGCGCCCAGCGGCTGCTCGCCGTCGACCACCAACGGCGTGCAGACGACCCGTACGGAGATCGTCCGCCCGCGCCGGTTGACGGCGGAGAGCTGCACCTCCAGCGGGGTCCGCCCGCCGCTGAGCGCCTGCCGCAGCAGCGGGCGCAGCCCGTCCGTCGGCAGCCCGATGTCGAGGTTCAGGAAGTGCTCGCCGACGGTCTCGGCGGACCGCAGCCCCCACAGGTCCTCGGCGCGGCGGTTCCAGACCTGGACCCGCATGTCGCGGTTCACCACGGCCACACCGGCCCGCAGGCTGGTGAGGATGTGTTCCAGGAAGGCGTTCGCCTCGTCCAGCTCGCCGGTCCGGTCGCGGAGCTGGTCGTTGATGATCTGGAGCTCGTCGTTGGTGGACTGGAGCTCCTCGTTCATGGTCTCCAGCTCCTCGTTGGTGGACTGGAGCTCCTCGTTCGTCGTCTCCAGCTCCTCCACGGTCGACTGGAGCTCCTCGTTGGTGGTCTCCAGCTCCTCGTTGGTGGACTGGAGTTCCTCGTACGCGCTCTCCAGCTGCCGGTTCGCGTGCTGCAGCTCGTCGGCGAGGCGCTGCGCGGCGGTGACGTCGTGGAAGACCAGCGACACGCCGAGCAGGCCGGAGTCGCTGTCCACCAGGGGGCTGAGCTGGACCTGAAGGTGGGTGACCTCGCCGGCGTGCAGGTACTCCACCTCGGTCACCCGGGCGGCCCGGCGTTCCACCTGCACCTGCTCGATGTAGCGGCGCAGCTCCACCGGCTGGTAGGAAAGCTCGAGGTCGCGGAACGGCCGGCCGACGTCGCGCGAGGACACCCCGAACAGCGCCTCCGCCTGCCGGTTGGCCAGCGCCACCAGACCGTCGGCGGTCACCACCACCTGGGCCACGGGGCTGGCGAGGAACGCCTCGCCGCGCAGCTTGTCCAGGCCCGCGACATCCGTGCGCGGCGCGGGCACCGGCGCTTCCGTGAACACCGCCGCGTCGGCCGGGAACGCCCGCGGCACCTTGCGGAAGACGCGACGCTTCAGGTCGACCGGCGCGAAAATGTTGGCGTAGCTGAGCAGCATCTCGGCCTTGCCCAGCAGCAGGATGCCCTCGTCGGCCAGCGCGAAGTGGAAGCGGGCGAGGATGCGGGCCTGCGTCTCGGCGTTGAAATACATCAGGGTGTTGCGGCACACGAGCAGGTCGACGCGCGAGATCGGGGCGTCCTGGACGAGATCGTTGCGGCCGAAGATGACCGATCGGCGGAGATCTTTGCGGAAGAGATGTCGGCCGGCGGTCGGCTCGAAGTAGCGCGCCACCAGCTCCGGCGGAACCCCGGCCAGCTCCCGGTCGCCGTAGGCGGCCAGCCGGGCCTGCGCCAGCGCCGTCTCGTCCACGTCGGTCGCGTAGATCTTGACCCGCCGCCGGAACTCGTCCGGACCGAGGGCCTCGGCCAGGATGATGGCCAGGGTGTACGCCTCCTCGCCGGACGCGCACCCGGCGCTCCAGATCCGGATCGGTGCGTCGGCGGGCCGCCGGGCGATGAGCTCCGCAAGCACCTCCGCGCGTAGATAGTCCCACGCGTCGGGATCGCGGAAGAACGAGGTCACGTTGATCAGGATGGTGTTGAACAGGGCGGTGAACTCGTCGGGATGGACCTCGAGGTAGTCCTGGTACTCGGCGTAGCCGGACGCCTCCACCTGGCTCATCCGGCGATCCACCCGGCGCATCAGGCTGGACCGCTTGTAGCCGGTGAAGTCGAAGCCGCGGGTCTCCTTGAGGTGGCCGAGCAGCTCCTCGAACTGGGGATCGTCGTGGATCATCGGTGGCACTCCCGGAATCCGCGGGCGGGCTCGAAACCGAGCGGCGGTCGGGCGGCGGCGACACCCGCCGATCCGATCACGCTACCGCACCGCGGACCACGTGGCCGGGCGCGGGCTGCGCGCCCCGCGCTCGCGGACCGGGCGGGCACGGCGGGTTCGGCGTCACAAAGCGGCCGACGGAGTGCCGTCAGGTATCGCATCGCCCCGCTCGATGATCTGGCGGAGCACCACACCGGCCTGCTCCGCCTCGTCGGCGGCCGACCGGTAGCGCTCCCGCACCAGCTCCCGCCCGCGCGCGGCCGCCGAATCGGCCAGCCGCCGGCTGAGCGCGGACTTCTCCTCCAGCGCCCGCAGCGCCGTCCACAGCGCCCCCTCGACCGCGATCGCCTGCTCCTCCAGCAGGGTCTCCGGCGACCACGCATGGCCCACCCGGCAGCGGAACCGGAGCACCGGCTCGGCCTCCAGCTGCCAGAGCGCCCCGCCGCACGACGGGCAGCCGAGCCCGGCCGGCCGGCCGGGCAACTCGTCGCTCGTGATCGGCGCCATCGCGGCCATCTGGACCTCCGCGTCGCGTAGCGGATCGGCGGGTGACTCTCCCCGTACGGGCGTCCTCGCGAGCTTGGCCAGCAGGGCGCCCATCGCGTGGGCGGGCAGCACATGATCGGGGGTGGTGTGCGTGGCCGCCGCCCGGGGCATCGACGGGTGGAGCGCGTCGTCCGGGTCCTGGATCAGAGTCGTGCCACCCGCCCGGCAGATGGCGGCCAGTCCCGCAGCGCCGTCGTCGCGGGACCCGGAAAGCACCACCCCGATCGCACGGGGCCCGTAGGCGCGGGCCGCCGACCGGAACAGCGGGTCCACGGCCGGCCGGTGCCCGTTCTCGGTCGGCCCTCGCGTCACCCGCGCTCTGCCCTCGGTGACCAGCAGATGATGGTCCGTGGGCGCCACGTAGATCCGGCCCGGTCGCAGGGAGTCACCGTCGCTCGCGACCGCCGCGGGCAGCGCGCCCGACCGGCTCAGGATCCGCGGCAGGGCGCTCGGCGCCGCTCGCGGTACGTGCAGGACGACCGCCACGGCGGCCGTCAGGTCCTCGGGCAGGCCGGCGACGAGCTGGCGCAGTGCCTCCACGCCGCCCGCTGAGGCGCCGACCACGATGACCCGGTTCCCCGACATGTCTTCCATTTACCCACCGCGCGACCGGGACGAACCCTAATCTGGGGGACGATTGCGGGCGTGACCGGCCGGATTGGCTGAACGGCCGACGAACACTCGGCCGTCCGGCTGGCGGTCCCCGATTTCCCGGACTAGGGTGCCGTCAGGTGATGCGCCCGGTTCGGGCGCGTCCCATGGGTGCTCAAGACGCGGGCATCGCCGGCCATCGGCAACGCCAATCCCCCGGCCCCCGGGCCGGCCCGCGAGGAGACCGCGCGTGCATCCTGACCACTCCACTGCGTCCACGTCAATCGGTGGCGGACCGGGCATCGAGGCGAACGCCGAGTTGGCCGCTCTTGATCAGGCCGCGCGGGAGTACGCCGCGTCGGCCGGGGCAGGCCGCGACGCCCGCCGGACCGACCTCGTGGTGGCCACCGCGCCGCTCGCCCGCCGGCTCGCCCGCCGCTACCGCGGGCGCGGCGAGGCACTGGAGGACCTGGAGCAGGTCGCGCTCCTCGGTGCCCTGAAGGCGGTCGACGGGTACGAGCCGGAGCGCGGCATGTTCAGCGGTTACCTGCTGGCCACGGTCAGCGGCGAGCTGAAGAAGCACTTCCGGGACCGCGGCTGGGGCGTGCGGGCCCCGCGTCGGGTGCAGGAACTTGCCCTGCAGGTCATGCACACGACCGCCCAGCTGACCGCGGAACGCGCCGCCCGCCCCACCGCCGCCGAGGTGGCCGGCGTCCTCGGGGTGCCGACGGCCGAGGTGAGCGAGGCCATGATGTCCGCGTCCGCGTACCGGCCCGTCTCGCTGAACGCCCCGCTGCCCGGCGACGACGGGGCGGAGCTCGGCGACACGCTCGGCGGCACGGACACCGAACTGGGCCGGGTCGACGACCGGCTCACGGTGGCGGCGCTGCTCTGCAAGCTGCCGGCCCGCGAGCGGCAGGTGCTGGCGATGCGGTTCTACGGCAACCGGACGCAGAGCGAGATCGCCGAGGCCCTCGGCATGTCCCAGATGCACGCCTCCCGCCTGATCGCCCAGGCACTCGGCTGGCTCCGCGAGGCCATGCTCAGCGAGTCGCCGCGGCACTGGCGGGCCGGCCGCGCGGCGCCGGACGGGACCGGCCTCGGCGTGCGTACCCGCGCCGTCCCCGGCGCCGTCGTCATGGAGCTCGTCGGCGAGGTGGAGCGGGACAACGTCGAGCAGCTGCGCCGCGCCGTGGCGGCCGCCCTCCGGCTCGCGCCGGTCCCGGAGCTGCGGGTGGACCTGCGGAACGTGCCGTTCGTGGACGCGGCGGCGATCGCCGCGCTGATCTGGGCGCACCGGGTGGCCGGCCGGGCCGGCCGGAGCCTGCGGATCGTCGGCGCCCGCCCCTACGTCGGGCGGCTGCTGGCCACCGCGGGTCTGTGGCCGCTGCTGGACAGGTCGCCTCAGGCGCCGGCCGGGGCGTCGTCCGTGCGCAGCAGGGCCCAGACCACCTTGCCGCCGGCGACCGGGCGGTAGCCCCACCCCTCGGCGACGGCGCCGACCATCATCAGCCCGCGCCCGCCCGAGGATGTCGGGGACGCCGGCCCGCGCGCCACCGGCACGTCGGGCGACCCGTCGAGGACCGACAGGTGCACGTGTCGGCCGCGGCGGCGCAGGACCACCTCCATCGGCGTGCGGGCGTGTACGACGACGTTGTTCACCAGCTCCGTCACCACCGTGCAGGCCGGCCCGATGAGCTGGGGCAGGTCCCACCGGGCACACGCCTCCGTGACCAGCTCACGCGCCTGGCGGGCCGCGCCGACGACGGGCTGCAACCGCCGGCTGAGCTCGCTCAGGGCCTTGGGGTCCACGGTGTGCGCCACGGCGTCCTCCACTGAGGGAAAGACCGGTAGGTGCCGGCACACCGCCGAGCGCCCGATGTGCTCCGCGGTCTCCGGCGCCGGCCGCACGAACGCCAGCGGCGCCCCCGGCCACTGCGCCGCCTCGCGCGCCGCCCCGGCGAAGACGCTCAGCGCGGGATGGTCCTGGATCCGCAGCATGGCCACATCGACGAGCACCGCCGCCGGCTGCGCCGCCAGGCACTTCGCCAGCCCGGCCCGCAGGGTGGCGGCGGTGGCCGAGGTCAGCACGCCGTCGACCCGCAGCAGGGCGTACTGCGGAGTCTCGGTCAGGTGCCAGCGCAGGCCGGCGGGCGGGTCGGCCGCGACCACCGGGTCCGGCGGGGCAATGTCGTGGACCGGCGTCGAATGGTTGGGGGGCGGGCGGCGCGGCATCATCAAGCTCCTACCGATTGGCCTGGGCGAAACGGCGGGCCAGGACTGCGGCCGCGCCCGCGGCGAAGCCAAGAGCGGCGGACGTCCGGAGTGCGCTGCGGGCACCGCCGTGCCACCCGCCGGCGATCCGCGCCTCGTCCGGGCTCTGGCCGAACACGTTACCGCTCGTGGTCTCCGCCGGGCGATTCCCGAACAGCGCGCGGGAGCCGTACAACCCGAGGGCGCGCTCCGCGGCGCCCGGCAGGAGGCGCCACTGCCAGGCCAGCAGCCGGGCGGCGCCACCGGCGTACGTCTCGCGCCGCGGGCGGCGGATCACGCCGACGATCGTGCGCGCGACCAGCTGCGCGGGGTAGATCGGGGGCGGCGGGGCGAGCGACCGCCCGGTGTGGTTCGCCGCGTGGGCGAAGAAGGGGGTGTCGATCGTCGCCGGCAGGACGGTGCAGATCGAGATGCCGCGTTCGCCGCTGAGCCGCAGCTCCTGCCGCACCGTGTCGGACAGCCCGCGCACGCCGTGCTTCGCCGCGTTGTAGGAGGTTAGGTAGGGCATGGCCACCTCGGCCAGCACGGAGGCGTTGTTGACGATGACGCCACGCCCGGCGGTCCGTAGGTGGCCCAGCGCGCTGCGCATCCCGTACGCGACGCCGAGCAGGTTTACCTCGATCACCCGGCGGAACTCCGCCGGTGGCACCTCGGTCAGCGTCCCGTAGGTGGCCACCGCGGCGTTGTTGACCCACGCGTCGATGTGGCCGAACCGCTCGACGGCGGTGTCGGCGAGCCGCTGCACGGCCGCCGGGTCGGTGACGTCGGTGGGCACGACCTCGGCACGGACCCCGAGGGCCCGGCACTGGGTGGCGACGGCGTCCAGTGCGTCCTCGCGACGGGCCGCGAGGACGACGTGCGCCCCGCGTCGCGCGAGTTCCAGCGCGGTGGCGGCGCCGATACCGCTCGATGCCCCCGTGACCACCACGACGCTGTCCGTCAGCTTGCGTAGTACCGCCATGTCGGCGGGATACCCTGCGCCCGCGTACCGAAACAGCGCGATCCACCGGCCGCACGGGTCCGCGTCAGCGGGTGGACGCCCGGACGGGGACCGGGCCGCCGCCGCCGAGCGTCGGGCGCCGCCGGCCGGGAGTCGGAGCCACCGCGTGGTGGTGCTGGGGCTCCGCGTACCGGGTGAGCCCGATGACGGCGATCAGCGTGATCAGAAAGCCCGTGGCGGCCAGCCACTCCCGCCCGGGCCAGATCCGGTCGCCGAGCAGGAGCAGGCCGACGACCGCGGCGGGCACGGCCCCGGCGGCGTCCATCGCGGCCACGGCGGCGGTGGTGGAACCCCGCTGCATGGCGAGCCCCAGCAGGAGCTGACCGACGACCGAGTGGGCGATCAGGAGGTAGAGCAGCGGGTCGGCCAGGAACGCGTCGACGGACTGGCCCGACGCCAGCGGCCGTGCCGCGACGGCGGCGGCGGAGAACCCGAGGCCGGCCAGCGCGCCCAGGGCCACCGAGCCCGGCGCCCCATGGATCCGGACGGCGAGCAGCGACAGCGCCGCGATCAGCACCAGCGTGACCGTGAGGCCGACCACGCCGGCGGCGCCGAGTTGGCGGGCCGGCGCGGGCTGGGCTGACACGACCAGCCCGCCGATGCCGATGACCAGCAGCACGAGCAGGCCGACCTCCGCCGCAGGCAGGCGCCACTTGAGCACCAGGACGCCCAGCAGGGCCGTCACCCCCAGCCCGGCGGCGACGCTGGCCTGCACCAGGAACAGGGGCAGGTCCCGGCGGGCCAGGAAGGCCAGCAGGAAGCCGAACGTCTGGCAGCCGAGCCCGAGGAGGTAGGTGCGGTGCCCGGCGAGCCGCAGCAGCAGCGCCGGGTCCAGCGTGTGGTGCACCGTCGTCCGCGCGGCGGCCATGGACTGCAGGAGGTTCGCCACGCCGTACGCGGCGATCATCGCCGCGAGGAAGCACCATCCCGAGGACACCACTCGGCGAGAATAGACCGTGCGGGTTGACGATACGGCGTGACCGGATGAGATCAGATCGGTTGCAGGCCGGCCGGGCTGAGCCGGTCGAGGAGGTCCTCGTGCAGCCGGCCGTTGCTCGCCACGGCGCTCCCGGCGCCCGGCGCGGCGTGCCCGGCGAGGTCCGTGAAGGTGCCGCCGGCTTCGGTCACGATGGGCACCAGGGCCGCCACGTCCCACAACGACAGCTCCGGCTCGACCATGGCGTCGACCGCCCCCTCGGCCACCAGCATGTAGCCGTAGAAGTCGCCGTAGGCGCGGTTGCGCCAGGTGGCCCGCATGACGTCGAGCATCGCCGGCAGGCGACCGGCCTCCTCCCAGCCGCGCAGGTCCGAGAAGCAGAAGCTGGCGTCGTCGAGCCGGTCCACCCCCGAGACGCGGATGGGGCCCGCGGCGGCGGGGTGCCGGCCGGCGTACGCGCCGTGGCCGCTCGCCGCCCACCAGCGGCGGCCCAGTGCCGGCGCGGAGACCAGCCCGACAACCGGCCGGTCGCCCTCCAGGAGCGCGATCAGAGTCGCCCAGATCGGCACGCCGCGGATGAAGTTCTTGGTGCCGTCGATCGGGTCGATCACCCACCGTCGGCTGCCCGGGCCGGCGGCGGCGGCGGTCGACCCGTACTCCTCCCCGAGCACCGCATCGCGCGGCCGGGACCGGCCCAGCGCGGCCCGCAGCGCCTGCTCCACGGCGGTGTCGGCGTCGGAGACGGGCGTCAGGTCCGGCTTGGACTCGACGTGCAGGTCGAGCGCGCGGAAGCGGGCCATCGCGATCGAATCGGCGGTGTCGGCGAGCACGTGGGCCAACGACAGGTCGTCGGCGTACCGGGGGGCCATGAGGGGAACGTACTAAAGATCGCCCGCTGGCCGCACGATAGGTTTCGGCTATGCGACCGGATGCACTGTGTGGACTCCTGGCCGAACCGCAGCGGCTGGCCGTCTTCGCCGCGGTCGTGCTCGGTGCGCGCACCCCCGGCGAGGTGGCGGAGCGCACGGGCCTGCCCGGCCGGGACGTGGTCGTCGCGCTGCGCCGGCTGGAGCAGGGCGGCCTGGTCGTGGCGGCCCACGACGGGCTGGTCGCGCACGTGACGGCGTTCAAGGAGGCGGTCCGGGAGTACGGTGTCCCGGCCGCTGCGGAGGAGCCGGCGGAGGGCGACCCGAGCCGCGCGGCCGTGCTGCGCGCGTTCGTCCGAGACGGCCGCATCGTGCAGATGCCGGCCGCCCGAGGCAAGCGGCGGGTGCTGCTCGAGCACATCGTGGCGATCTTCGAGCCGGGCGTGCGCTACCCGGAGCGGCAGGTGGACGCGATCCTGCGGGCGTGGCACGACGACTACGCCACCCTGCGCCGCTACCTCATCGACGAGGGCCTGATGGGCCGCGACGCCGGCGTCTACTGGCGCACCGGCGGCTACGTCGAGGTCTGAGCCGGCTCGTCGCCCGCGCGGGAGGCCAGCAGCCGGCGGTACGACGCCAGCCGCCGCGCGTCCGCCCGGCCGGCCGCGACCCACGCGTCCAGGGCGCATTCGGCCTCGGCGGCCGTGTGCTCACAGCTGGGTGGGCAGTCCACCGTCGCCTCCACGAGGTCGGCGAAGCCGTGCAGCAGGCTGTCCGCCGAGACGTGGGCCAGCCCGAAGCTGCGCACGCCTGGCGTGTCCACGATCCAGCCCGGCGCCGGCGGGGACAGCGGCAGGGCGACCGCGGACGACGAGGTGTGCTTGCCCTTGCCGATCGCGCTGACCACGCCGACCGCCCGGTGGGCGTCCGGCAGCAGCCGGTTGACCAGCGTCGACTTGCCCACCCCGGAGTGCCCCACGAGGACCGACACGCGCCCGGCCAGCGCCGCGCGCACCACCGCGAGGTCGTCGTCGGGCCGGCACAGCACGTGCGGCAGGTCCAGCTCGGCGTAGTAGTGCAGGACGGCGTCCGGCGTCGCCAGGTCCGCCTTGGTCAGGCACAGCAACGGCTGGATGCCGGCGTCGTACGCCGCCACGAGGCACCGGTCGATGAACCCGGTGCGCGGCGGCGGGTCGGCGAGCGCGCTGACGATCACGAGCTGGTCGGCGTTCGCCACGACCACCCGCTCCAGCCGCCCTTCCGGCGTGCTGTCGTCGTCGTCCGCCGTGCGGCGCAGCACCGAGGTGCGCTCGGCGATGCGGACGATCCGGGCCAGCGCGCCCGCCGCGCCCGAGGTGTCGCCGACCAGCCCGACGCGGTCGCCCACCACGACCGACTTGCGCCCCAGCTCCCTGGCCCGCATCGCGGTCACCGGCGCGTCGTCGACCACGCAGGTGTACCGGCCGCGGTCCACGGCGATCACGAAGCCGTCGATGGCGTCGTCGTGCCGCGGCCGGGTACGGGTGCGGGGGCGCGAGGAACGCCCCGGGCGGACCCGTACGTCGTCCTCGTCGTACTCCCGCTTCTTGCCCGTCAGCCCGGCCTCCCCGCTAGCGTTCGTCCACCATCGCAGACCATAGCGCCGGGAATTGCGGCAGCGTCTTGGAGGTGCACGACACGTCGGTCAGCTCGATGCCGGGCACGGTCAGGCCGAGCACCGCCGCGGCGTGGGCCAGCCGGTGGTCGTCGTAGGTGTGGAACGGCCCGCCGCGCAGCGGGCGCGGCCGGATCTCGAGCCCGTCCGGCAACTCCGTCACGTCGGCCCCCAGCCCCGCCAGCTCGTGGGCAAGCGCGGCGAGCCGGTCGGTTTCGTGCCCGCGGATGTGCGCGACTCCCCACAGCCGGGACGGCGAGTCGGCGAGCGCGGCGAGGGCGGCGACCACCGGGGTCAGCTCGCTGACGGCCGACAGGTCGGCCTCGATGCCGTGCACCGCGCCGGTCCCGCGGACCGTCAGGCCGGCGGGGCCGGCGGTCAGCTCGCCGCCCAGCCCCCGGAGCAGCTCGGCCAGCCGGTCGACCGGCTGCACGCTGTCGGCGGGCCAGCCGGTGAGCGTGACCTCGCCGCCGGTCACCAGCGCCGCCGCGAAGAACGGCACCGCGCCGGAGAGGTCGGGCTCGATCGTCCAGTCGTGGCCGGCCAGCGGCCCCGGCTCGACGACCCACCGGTCGGGGGTGTCGTCGTCCACGACCGCGCCCGCCGCCCGCAGCATCCGCACCGTCATCTTCAGGTGCGGCGCGCTCGGCACGGGCGGGCCCTGGTGCCGCACGACGACGCCGCGGTCGAACCGCGCGGCGGCGAGCAGGAGGCCCGAGACGAACTGGCTGGACGCGGACGCGTCGATCGTCACCTCGCCGCCGGCCAGCCGGCCGGCGCCGTGCACGGTGATCGGCAGCCCGCCGCCGGGCGCGGTGTCGATGCGGGCCCCGATCGCCCGCAGGCCGCCGACCAGCGGCCCGAGCGGCCGCTTGCGCGCGTGCGGGTCGCCGTCGAAGGTGACCGGCCCGTCGCCGAGCCCGGCCACCGCGGGCAGGAAGCGCATGATGGTGCCCGCGAGCCCCACGTCGATGGCGGCCGGGCCGCGCAGCGGCCGGGGCAGCACCCGCCAGCGCGCGTCGTCGGCGGTGTCCACGCTCACGCCCAGCGCCCGCAGGCCGGCGGCCATCAGCTCGGTGTCCCGGGCCCGCAGGGGCGCCAGGACGGTGGCGGGGCCGGCGGCGACGGCGCTCACCACGAGCGCCCGCGCCGTCATCGACTTGGAGCCGGGCAGGCGGACGCTCGTCCGCACGGCGCCCGCCGCGGTGGGCGCCGTCCACGGCACGGGGGCACGGGTCGCCGTCGCGGATGTCACCCGGCCAGTCTGCCCGGTGCGGGGTGGGCCGGCACCGGCGACCCCGCCGCTCCCGAGTGCCGGGATGAGCCAACGCGCGATTACGCGGCGGCGGGGCGCCGCGACGGCGCGCTACGGCGTACCGTGTCGGCATGTGCGGCCGGTATGCCACTACTCGCAGTTCCGCCGATTTGACCGCGCTTTTCGAAGCGGTCGATGACTCTGGCGGTGGGATTGCGCCGGCCTACAACGTGGCACCGACGGATCCGGTGCCCATTGTGCGGCTGTCCCGCAGCCTCGGTTCCCGCGCGTTGTCGATCGCCCGCTGGGGCCTGTTGCCGGTGTGGGCCAAGGCTCCGGCCGTTGGTTCCCGCATGATCAATGCGCGGGTCGAGTCGGTGGCGACGTCGCCGGCGTACGCCCGGCCGTTCGTTTCCCGCCGCTGCCTCGTGCCCGCCGACGGCTGGTACGAGTGGGTGCGGCGCGGCAGTCGCCGACAGCCGTACTTCATGACCGCCGCCGACGGCGCGCCGCTCGCGTTCGCCGGCCTGTGGGGCCCCTGGGGCGAGGGCGAGGCGCGGCGGCTGACCTGCACGGTGCTCACCACGGCGGCGGTGGGCGACCTCGCGGCGGTGCACGATCGGATGCCGCTGCTGCTTGCGCCGGACCGGTGGGCCGCGTGGTTGCAGGCGCCGGCGGACGATCCGGCGCTGCTGAGCCCGCCGCCCGCCGCGCTGGTCGAGGCCCTCGAGATCCGGCCGGTGGGACCCGCGGTCGGCAACGTGCGCAACGACGGGCCCGGCCTCGTGGCGCCTGTGGCGGCTCCGCCGCTCGGGTCATCGGCGGCTCCGCCGCTGACCCTGTTCTGAGTCGGGTGCTGGTCTGCGCGATCGGCCACCATTGTTCGCCCGTTCGATCGCCAGCCGCTTTGTCACTGTCGGATGCATGCCCGGACGCCGTCCGTAACGGAACCGCTGCACAGGCGCATTGATCGCGGCCACGGCCACCGCGGCTCGTTGCGGAATTCCGCGCGATGGTGGGCTGCCATTTGCCGGAAGTTGCCGGAATAGTCGCTCCTGCTTTTGCGCAATGTTGACGCACACCTTGTCCGAGTGCGGGTTCATGCGATACAACACAGCGCCGGACGTGGGCGGCGTTTTGTATCGCCCACCGAAAGCGCTACCCACGGGGGAGGTGGGTGTATGACCCGGGCGAGAATGCCTCGTCCGCACGAGGTCGCCGCCGCACAGCGGGATCCTCGGCTACAGCGGGCCGTGAGTGAGCGGCAACGCGACCCGGCATGGCGCACGCGGGGGGTGTGTCAGCAGGTTGATCCGGAGACGTTCTTTCCGGCGCCGAACGAGCCGGCCGATGCGGCGATCGCCCTGTGTCGCACGTGCGACGTGCAGGGCGCCTGCCTGGCGTGGGCGCTCGACGTGGGCGACTGCCACGGCGTGTGGGGTGGCACGACACCGCGCGAGCGGCGGGCGATGCTGGTCGCCTGGCGCGGCGACCCGGATCGGGAGATCGACGCCGATGACGGGCCGCCCGTCCGCGACCTGTTGCTGACGCTCATGCCGGTGTCGCGCTGACGGCCGGTCCCCGCTGATCCGTAGCGCCCGCCGGTGGCCGTGAGAGGCCGCCGGCGGCGGTACGCGTGCGCGAGGATGGCCATGTGCGTCTCGACGTCACCACACCGCGCGGCCTCGCGTGGGCGGACCTGTCGACACCGGCGGGCCCGCCCGCCTGCGTGCTCGTGCTGGGCCACGGGGCCGGCGGCGGCGTGTCCGCCCCCGACCTGGTCGCCGTCCGGGCGGCCGCCGTC
Organism: Pilimelia sp.; assembly: GCA_035634075.1. GTDB lineage: Bacteria > Actinomycetota > Actinomycetes > Mycobacteriales > Micromonosporaceae > DASQDS01. Next base: position 18,306 of record DASQDS010000628.1, read on the forward strand.
GCTGCGGGCGCCGCCGTCGTGCTCGTCACCCAGCCGTACCGGGTGGCGGGGCGGCGGGCACCCGCGCCGGCCGGGCAGCTC
>DASQDS010000629.1:0-1782 GCA_035634075.1 Pilimelia sp.
GGGCGCCGTCGACCGGGCCGACGGGAAACCGAGGCCGCCCTGCAACGGGATCGACCGGGGCGGCGCGGACACCGGCCGCGCGGGCGGCGCGGACACCGGCCGGGCATCGGGCGGCGGCTCGGGACTTCCCGGCAGCGCGGCCGCGTCCTCCGGCGTGATCCAGGTCGGCGAGATCCGCGGCGGGGCGGCGCGGCCCGGCTCGGCGGGCTCCTCCCACGCGGGACCGGCCGGCTCCTGCCCAGCGGACATGTGTGCGTGCCTCCCCATCGCGCTCCACAGTGGCGGACCGGGCGCGAGACCGGCCCGGGAACCGTGGCACGGTGCAACGTACCTGCCCATGCCGTGTTTGTCGCGCTGTGCGCCGCCTTGTGGACCGGACCCGGGCATCCGCCGCGGACGATGGCCGCCCGACGCGCCGGGGACGCGGTGCCCGGGGGGGCGCGGCGGGCGCCGTACGGTTGGCGGATGACCGACGAACCACACCAGGGCCGTCGGGCAGCTCGCGACACAGGTGACGAACCGCGTGCCGGCGATGCCGGCCCGGAGCCCGTCCCGCTCACCGCTCCCCGGGACGGCACGCCGGCGCCCGTAGAGACGCCGGCCGAACTCGCCGACGTGGTGGCACGATTCGCCAGCGGCTCGGGTCCGGTGGCCGTGGACGCCGAACGCGCGTCCGGCTACCGCTACAGCCAGCGCGCGTACCTGATCCAGCTTCGCCGGGCGGGCGCCGGCACCGCGCTGGTGGATCCGCTGCCGCTGGGCGACCTGAGCGCGCTGGAGGCTGCCCTCGCCGACACCGAGTGGGTGCTGCACGCCGCCAGCCAGGACCTGCCGTGCCTGGCCGAGGTGCGGCTGCGTCCCAGCCGGCTTTTCGACACGGAGCTGGCGGCCCGCCTCGCCGGCTTCGAGCGGGTCGGCCTGGCCGCCCTGACGGAGCAGCTGCTCGGCTACACCCTGGAGAAGCACCACTCGGCTGCCGACTGGTCGACCCGCCCCCTGCCCACCGCCTGGCTGACCTACGCCGCCCTGGACGTCGAGATGCTCGTCGACCTGCGCGACGCGCTGGCCGCGGAGCTGGAGCGGCAGGGCAAGGTGGCGTGGGCGGCGGAGGAGTTCGCGGCGCTGGCGCGCACGGGCGCCCAGCCGCCGCGCCCCCGCGCCGACCCGTGGCGGCGCACGTCGGGCATCCACCGGGTCCGCGGCGCGCGGGCGCAGGCGCGGGTACGGGCGATCTGGTACGCGCGGGACGAGATCGCGTCGCGGCGGGACTCGGCGCCCGGTCGGGTGCTGCCCGACGCGGCGATCATCGCGGCTGCGGAGCTGGACCCCAAGGACGAGCGGACGCTGTTGACGGTGCCCGGCTTCGGCGGGCGGTCCACCCGCCGGCTGGCCCGCATCTGGCTCCAGGCGCTGGCCGACGCGCGGGCGCTGCCCGACGACGAGCTGCCCAGCACCCCGGCGCTGGAGGGTCCGCCGCCGCCGCACCGCTGGGCCGAGCGGGACCCCGTCGCGGCGGCGCGGCTGGTCCGCTGCCGCGAGGTGGTCACCGGGCTGGCCGGCGAGCTGAACGTGCCGCCGGAAAACCTGATCACCCCAGACACCGTCCGGCGGCTGGCGTGGACGCCGCCGGACCCGGTCGACGAGGAGACCGTCGCGGCGGCCCTGCGCGCGGCCGGTGCCCGGGAGTGGCAGGTCGGCCTCATCGTGCCGGGGCTGGCGGCGGCCCTCCCCGAGTAGCGAGCGCCGTCCGGGTGTGGCGTGCGCCACCCCCGGACGGGTGCG